>JAUHYS010000167.1 GCA_030426445.1 bacterium | reverse complement strand
GGGTTGGGAAACTCTTGTCTCTCCGGTTTTGGGATAGGCATAGGTCTTTAGAGGGTTTATTATTAAGGCGTTATCAAAGTAATATTTTTCGCCAAAATCTAACATGATCTCAGTAGTTTGGTGATTAGGAGGTTCTGTGACTCGGATACGGTCTCCAAAGCCAGCCATTTTTAAAAAGTCTGCTGCGAGTAAAGTATAAATCTGGCAATTAGCTGCACGTGGCGCATTTTCTTTGTATAGGGCATCAAATATTTTTGCAGTCCCCAGATCATGAATGTTTTCTTGAGATTCCCCGCGGAGAAATTCTTTGACTAATGCTAGAGCAAACAAAAATCTCCGGTCTCCAAAAGTCCAAGGACGATTTCGGACTTTTTTGTCTTTCCAAGCAGCATGATTAAAAAGTCCTGTGATTGCTGAGTATCTTTTGAAGATTTTTCGTTTATTTTTTTTATAAAAGCGCTCCCAACGCTGGCGTAATTCATATAATTTTTTTTCATATAATTTTTTTTCTTGAGGGCCTAACTGAATCAGGTATGTGCTAATTTCGATAGCTTGCCCCGCAAGCCCCAATCCCTGTGGTCCTTGGTCAAAGTAGGCTTTAAGGGATTCGTAGCGAACATATTCACCGACTAGTGGATCCTCTAAAAATTCAACCGAGGACTTATCTTTAATCCGGTGATACTTTAAGTTTTTAGCATCCCAATAAAATCCAATCGAGTTTTTAGAAACTTGTCGTTTGAGTTTTTGATAAGTGCGATAATTAGCAAAAGGAAACTTCTTGGTATCGCATGTCGGGTTGTATTCAGCTTGATTGAAAGAACCAGACTGCGGCCACACTTTTCCGTGTGCTTGGAATTCTTTTCGAGATACTCTGCCGTTGTGATTACTATCGAGAAGCTCTTGAGTTTTTTGCAATACTCTCTTGGCTTCTTGCGGGTAGAGAAGGCAGGCATTTTTTCGTAATTGAAGTTTCGTCATGGTTTTACTTTATAAAGTTTAGTGCGTCTTTTTCCTCTAAAACCCGACTTTTATATTAGTTATCAATTTTGAATATAAATGTTTATAGAGATGTGAACTCAACATAACAAAAGTTTTTAAGCAATGTTTTAATTGAGTGAGTTCTGGATAAGAAGATAAAAATTCAAACTTGCTAAAGTGCTCTTGTTAAAAAATTAATTATGGCTATAACCAGAAAATAATCAACACAGGGGTAAGGATGGTTAAGGGTGTTATACTTCAACTTTTAATCCTCCGAACAATTTAACAAGTGAGACGACAATTTCCCCGGGCGAGATTGATTGGCTATTAAGTAAAGTAAATTTGTAAGCCAACGACCTAACGAGGAAAAACCGGTAAAACCATAGCCAGATGGAATCTATCTGGCTTTTTTTATTAAATCGTATAAAAATGTAACTTGCTAATAATAAATGGCGTATCTAAGTACAGTTTAATATTAAACATTTTTTTATCTTGCGGAAAAAACTGACTTAGAATGACAATATTTTTTTTAAAAAGACATTTATCACGGATCTCGGAGTTTCTTAGGATTTCTGTTGTTTTAGCAATTTTATTGGCCTTATTCTCTCAAGCCGCTTTTGCGCGAACACTCCAGAGTCAAGCTTCTGTTGGCAAAAAAACAGTGACCTCGCATGTAGAAACTTATCTCGTTAGCCCTGCAACCCTATCTCCTGGAGATCCATTACAGATGGGGTGGTATTTTAAGCTTCAACCCGACTGGCACATTTATTGGCAAAACCCTGGAGATTCTGGAGAACCACCTAAGCTCGAATGGAAATTACCTCCGGGTTTTCAAGTCGGCGCATTACAATTTCCTATTCCTCAAAAGATTGAGTTGCCCCCCTTAGCCAATTATGGCTACGAGCAGGAAGCTTTATTAATTGCAGATGTTAAAGTCCCCAAAGATCTGCGCGTGGGTCAGAAGATTCAATTTAAGGCCACAGCTACTTGGTTGGTTTGCAAGGTGGAATGTATTCCCGAGCAAGCGGATCTAGAAATAAGCTTTATTGTTGGAAAAAAAACTCAGCCAGATCCGATGTGGCAATCAAAATTTTTACAGACTCAGCAACAGCAGCCCAAAGTCCTTCCACAGCTAACAAGCCATTTTACACTGACAGATCAAGTCTTTCAACTTTACTTCAAAGATGAAAAGCTGCAAGAACTTATTAAGAAAAATCCCAAAGTCAATTTTTTCCCCTGGAAGCCCGGTGTGATAGAAAATGCGAGCTCAGTTAAAATAGACGCTCAAAAATCAGAGCTGCAACTGAGTCGCGATCCCACAAACCTGGAGCCGATCGATCAAGTGGCTGGCTTGTTGGTATTCCATCAAAAGCAAAATACCAAGCCTCAAGTGTATTGGCTGACAGCCAAGTCAGACAGCGTTGGCGCGAAAGGAGTGAGTTCTTCTGTTGTCAGCTCTTTTGTGGCATGGCCGCTTTTATTTGCATTTTTAGGGGGCATACTACTTAATCTCATGCCCTGTGTTTTTCCAGTGCTCTCTATTAAGGTTCTTAATTTTTTGAAAAAGAGTCAGCATGATCAGAAAACCATTCAAATCCATGCCTGGGTTTATACGGGCGGGGTGCTCATTTCATTTTGGCTTTTAGTCGGAGCCTTACTTTTGTTACGGCAAGGTGGGGAGCAACTGGGATGGGGTTTTCATTTACAGTCTCCAGTCTTTCTGGTCATTTTAATTGATTTGATTTTTCTGTTTAGCTTGAGCTTATGGGGAGTGTTTGAAATAGGCAGTTCCTGGATGGGCTTAGGGTCGAATTTAAGTCAGAGTTCGGGTTATATGGGCTCTTTTTGGACAGGAATTTTTGCGACTTTGGTTGCCACGCCTTGTATGGCGCCATTAATGGGTTCAGCGATTGGTTATGCTTTAACTCGTTCTACTTTAGAAATTTTTTTGATCTTTACTTTGATTGCGTTAGGGATGGCCTTGCCCTATCTACTTTTGTGTTATTTTCCATATTGGCGCAAGTTTTTACCTAAGCCAGGCAACTGGATGCAAAGTTTTCAACAGGCCATGGGATTTTTATTGGCAGCAACGATACTTTGGCTGCTTTGGGTATTAAGTTTTATGATTGGCAGTGACGGAATTTTACAGGTCCTGTCAGGCATCCTTGTACTTGCTGGTTTTATTTGGTTGGCGACTCGTTTTAAACGCTCAAGGTTTTTTAAAACTTTATTTGCTTTGATAGGTATTGGCTTAAGTCTTTGGGTAGGCTTGCCGATAGCCTCTCATATAAACGATACAAAATCTCCAACCAGTTACCCTTCCCATAATCAGCTGAACTGGGAAGCCTTTTCCGAACAAAAATTGGCTCAATACTTAGACGAAGGGAAACCTGTATTTCTTGATTTCACTGCAGCCTGGTGTATCAGTTGTCAGGTCAATGAGCGTTTGGTTTTGCAATCTGCAGCAGTTCGCAAAGCCTTTTCTGATTATGAAGTGGCTCTTCTTAAAGCCGACTGGACTCTCAAAGATGAAAAAATTGCAAAAGTCCTTGCAAACTATGGCCGCCAGGGAGTGCCTCTTTACGTTTATTATGCTAAAGGCAAAAAAAATCGGCCAGTGATTCTACCTGAAATTTTAACCAAAAACACTGTGCTGGAACTTTTTTCACCAGCGCATCAAAACGAAAACCAATGAATAAAGGAAAAAACAATGCTTAAAAATAAACTCATGTCTTTTATTGCAGTCGCCCTTTTGGGATTAGCGGCATGTTCCACTGGTGAAAGCCAGTCTAACCCAATAGAGAAACAAGGAACTGACATTCAAGCTAAAGTAGGAGAAATAGCTCCACAGTTTTCTGTTAAAGATATTAGCGGTAAAGAAATTAGCTTGAAAGACCAACTTGGAAAGTATGTTGTCCTAGAATGGTTTAATGCCGAATGCCCTTATGTCAGAAAGCATTATGATAGCCAAAATATGCAAAAACTTCAAAAAGAACTGATGGATAAAGGAGTGGTTTGGATGAGTGTGATTTCTTCTGCACCCGAAAAACAAGGTTATGCTGACGCCGAGGGAGCCAAAGCTATCTTTGAAAAAGAACAAGCCTCTCCCAGTCATGTTTTATTGGATCCCGAAGGCAAAGTCGGCCGTCTTTACGGTGCTAAAACCACGCCTCATATGTACGTGATCGATACAAAAGGTCAACTGGCTTACATGGGAGCCATTGACAGTGTCTCATCTTTCAAACAAGAGGATATTCCGGGTGCAACCAATTATGTTAAACAGGCTTATGAAGAATTAAGTGCAGGGAAACCCGTGAGTGTTTCTTCAACAAAAGCCTATGGTTGTTCGGTAAAGTATTAATTTTTTATTTCTAATTAATGAACTCGACTTGGCTTCTTTCTTCGAAGTGATAAAATGTGATTAAAGCACTTTAGAAGAAGGGAGTCATTTTTTGAGGGAAGAGATTCAACATTGGATTAAGCAACTTCAATTAGAGCCTCACCCTGAAGGAGGGTATTACCGCGAGGTGTATCGCTCCTCTGTTTTATTAGACCACAAGGCCCTTAACGAGTCTTTCGAAGGGGACCGTTCTTACTGCACTTCCATATATTTTTTAATAGCAGATCAAGATTTTTCCGCCCTACACCGTATCAAACAAGACGAAATTTGGCATTTTTATGATGGGACCGGTTTAACGGTTCATGTGATTGATAAAGGTGGCAAATATTCCGAGATTCACTTGGGGCGGCAGGTTGAAAGAGGAGAGTGTCTGCAGGCAGTGGTGCCAGCTGGCAATTGGTTTGGTGCAAGTGTCACAAACAGTGAAGGGTACGCTCTGGTAGGGTGTACCGTGGCACCGGGTTTTGATTTTAGAGATTTTGAAATGCCCAAGCGTTCTTACTTTCTTGAACACTATCCCCAACATGAAGAGGTGATTAAAAAACTCACGCGGGGTTAATGGGT
This sequence comes from bacterium, assembly GCA_030426445.1. Lineage (GTDB taxonomy): Bacteria > UBA10199 > UBA10199 > DSSB01 > DSSB01 > JACKPJ01. Next base: position 364 of record JAUHYS010000167.1, on the reverse strand, counting down.
ATGCAAAGATTGATTAATAAAGGGTAGGGAAATTATGAAAGACTCATTTCTTGATAATATTCATAAAAAGTATCCTCAATTTGAAAATATATTTAGAGGTGAAAATGAGGGAGATCCCTTTCATCCTGAGTTAACGAGTCCTCAGGAACACCGCAAAACAATCATTCCTCCAAATAAGATTGTTCCAGACCCATCGCATACCACCATTGATGCCGAACATAAAATCGGTTCTTTATCTAATCGAATTGATGCTTATCTGGCGCGCATGCCCAGTTTATCCGATGTGATAAATGGACAACTTCTTTTAGGAAAAAAACCTTTTGAAAATATTTCGGTGTTTTTAGTCCACCATCTGACCGCAGAA
>JAUHYS010000166.1 GCA_030426445.1 bacterium | reverse complement strand
ATGATCTCCAAAACATTTGCCATGTATGCGTCATCGTTGAGGATGAGGGCATTGGCATGGATGAGGAAACACAGAAACGAGTTTTCGAACCTTTCACGCAAGCAGATACTAGTACTACTAGGCAGTACGGAGGAACGGGGTTAGGGCTATCAATATCAAGGAACTATATTGATCTTATGGACGGGCAAATCAATGTAGAATCCTGCCCAGGCAAAGGCACAAAAATTTCAGTTAATATCCCTCTAGAAATTTCTGGCAACAATAATAATCTGAAAGAATCCTATCAAAATTATAGCTGCGGCATTTCCACCAGCAGCAATATTACCTATGACATGTTTGAGAGCCATCTATCAAGATTTGGAGTCGCATGCTCTAGATTAGACCTCTTGAGTTGTGCAAAAGAAGAGATAACTAACAAAAATATTAATTTAATTCTAAGCGAACGCAAATAATTTCCCCTTCCCTAGGTTTAATCAGCAGCAATTCAATAACACTTCATAGGAGAATCATCCCCGTTAATACTTAAATTTGTTCTTCAACCTTAAGACCTTCTTTTTCAAAAAAAGACTTTAACTTATCTTTTAATTTGCTCTCTATCTGACGTGCCCTTTCACGACTAATACTATATTCATCTGCAATAGCCTGCAGTGTTAAGGGCACTTCAGAAAGCAACCTTTCTTTGAATATCTTAGTCTCTCTGTCATTAAGTGACTCTGAAAACTCTTTTAGTTTAAACTCTAAAATATCTTTAAATTTTTCCCGGTCATAATTTTCTTCATATGCTGGAGTTTCAGTTTTAAGATACTCAATTTGCCTAGCATGGCCTTCGTCCCCCACAGGAGCATCTAAAGACAAATCACTTTTTTGTAATCGCCCTTGCATTTCTTCGACTTCTTCCGGCTTAACAGACAAAGCTTCTGCTAAAAGTTGACTATCAGGGCGAAAACCTGCTTTTTCGATGCGTTCTTTTTCTTTCATTAAATTGAAAAAAATCCTACGCTGCGCCTGTGTGGTTCCAATTTTAATTAAACGAAAATTATCTAAAATATATTTTAAAATATAAGATCGAATCCACCAGCCTGCATAACTAGATAAGCGCGCTCCTTTATCAGGATCATATTTTTTGATCGCACGCATTAAACCCAAATTCCCTTCCTGAACTAAGTCGAGCATATTTCCATAAGCCGTTTTGTATTCGAGAGCAATTTTTACGACTAAGCGCAAATGTGACGTTACCAATTTTTTAGCAGCTTCACGGTCACCTGTCTCAATATATTGTCGAGCTAACTTTTTCTCTTCACGAGCCGATAAGAAAGGGTACTGGTTTACCTTTTGAACATAGCGTTTAAAAGGATCAATGGGCTCAAGGGCTTTTTTAGTGCTTAAGCTAGGTAATAAGTTTTTGTCTTCCATCATTATCTTTCTTTACTAAGGAAATAAGCCGTTCGTTAGTAATATTTTTCTCTATATAAATATAATAATCGATAAATTTCTCAAGTGTAGGAAAATTTTCTACCCACTCGATTAAACAGAGTGTCCCTTTTGCCAAATAATCTTCCCAGGGAAAATCTTCGGCTTCCTGCAAATCATGAATGCGATAAAGATCAATATGGTAAACAGGAAGTTTTGAGCCATATTCTTCCACGAGAGTAAAAGTAGGCGAAGTGATTTCGTCAACAGAGATGTTTGTAAATTGAGAAATAACCCCTTTACAAAAGGCTGTTTTTCCTACTCCCAGATTTCCTTTTAAAGCAACATTCGCTCCCTCTTTTTTTATTTGCAAAGCAAATTGTCTACCCAGCTCTATAGTCTCTTCCAAATTTTTACTTACATATTCTTGCATATACATACTTATTATGAAACATTCTTTTAACTTATAAATTAAATTTCAAATTTTTTGATTATTTCTTCCCAACATGATCTTTTTTAAAACCTGGGGAAGCATATGAGCAATCTCAGATGCTAACATGCCGCGATCACCATTTTTTTCTGACCAAGCATCTCCTGCTACGCCGTGTAAATAACAAGCAATGATTAAAGCCTCTATTTTAGGAAAACCTTGTGCAAGTAAACTCGCAATCATACCTGTTAAAACATCACCACTTCCTGGAATAGCTAAATTGGGTCCTCCTGATGAGTTGATCCAAGCTCGACCTTTTGGCTCAACGATCGTGGTACGATATCCCTTCGCTAAGATCCAGAGTTGATTTTTTGTAGCAAAATTTTTTGAAATTTCTAAGCGGTCATAAATAGCTTCTTTAACTGAACACTTGGATATTTTTGCGAGTTCTTTTGCATGAGGAGTCAGAATCTTTCCTTTTAAATAGGGAAGCATTGATACTTCAGAAGAAATTAAATTTAAAGCATCGGCATCAAGCACACAAGGAATACGAATTTTTTTGATTAATTCAAAAATAAAGTCCTTTGTCGCTGCTGCCTGCCCTATTCCCGGACCTATTGCAATTGCATTAAAAGAGTTAATCCACTGCAGATGTTTTTTATCCAGTGGAAGAGAAAAAAAATCACTATGCTGGGAAAATTCTTCTAAAATAATTTCTGGCGTCAAGTTATCTGATTTAACAAAAACTTTTGTTGGCATACCCCACACGACCTTACCCACCCCCATGCGTAGAGCACCTAAACAGGTCAGGTAACCTGCACCTGGCATTTGACTTGAACCAGCAACAACGAGCAATTTTCCAAAAATACCTTTATGTACATTATAGGGTCGGCGCTTGAGCTTATGTTTAACCATTATCTCATCAATCCACTGCAAGGAACTATTGATTTTTTTTTGCGCTGCCTTACTTAAACCAATCGATTTTACATAAAGTTTCCCTACATGATCCCAGGCTTGAGGCAGTAGCTGACCGATTTTAGGAGCTTCAAAGGTCACAGTCAGGTCTGCTTTGATGGCATCTCCCATGACTTTTCCATTATCTCCATTGATACCCGAAGGCATATCTATCGCTACCTTCAGTGCGGAGCTTTGATTAATCATGTGAATGATTTTTTTATAAAAATCTGATAAATTACGATTAAGCCCAATTCCAAAAATAGCATCCACAATATAGTTGGCATCTTTTATTGAGCGTTTAAAAAGTGAGAGGTCTTTTTGTGAGTAAAGACTATGAATCGTCGACTTAACTAAATTGTAAAAATACCTTGCTTCATTAGAAAGCTTATCCAAAGTACCTGAAAAAAATACTTTAATGGGAATTTCTTTTTGTTCCAATAAATGAGCTAAGGCAAAACCATCTCCACCATTATTACCTGGCCCGCAAACAATCACTATTTTAGATTTATTTGAAAACTGGAAAATGTTTAAACAAACTTCTAGACAAACCTGTGCTGCTTGCTTCATGAGTTTTTTGGGATCTTTTGCATATTCTTGTATCGATAATTTATCCCACTCGGCCATTTGTCGAGCACTCAATATTTTCATTTTAGTTAATCACTAAACGTTTCATTTCACGAACAGCACTTTCTAAACCCACCGTTAGTGCATATGCAATAATACTATGGCCAATATTGTACTCTTCGATTTCATTAATTTTAGTAACAGGTGAAATATTATTGTAATTTAGGCCATGACCTACGGCAACAAAAAGCCCCTTTTGTTTTGCTAGTTCACAGGCTCGCCTTAACTTTTTTAGCTGAGCGTTTTTCTTGTCTCCTTGAGAATTACAATAAGTTCCAGTATGAAACTCTACTGCTTGCACAGCTAGTTCTTTTGCAGCATGAATTTGTTTTTCTTCTGGATCAATAAATAAAGAAACATAAAAATCTTGGTTTAACAACTTATCACAAAACTCTTTTAAAGCTTTTATTTGAGAAAAAACCTCTAAGCCTCCTTCAGTTGTAATTTCTTCTCTTTTTTCTGGAACCAAAGTAATTTTATTGGGTCTAGTTTTTAGAGCAAACTGAAACATCTCTTCAGTTGCTGCCATTTCTAAATTAAGTGGAACCTCGATAATAGATTGAATTTTAGGAATATCATCATCACGAATATGACGACGATCCTCTCTTAAATGACATGTGATTTGATCGGCTCCTGCTTTTTGTACTAGTTCAGCTGCTATGACTGGATCAGGATAGTCAACTTTTCTAGCCTCTCTTAAGGTAGCGACGTGATCAATATTGACACCTAAAGTAACCATATTTTTTTAAGTTAGCTCTTTCTCAATTGTTTTTTTTAATTCGGATGCATAGTCTTCTAATTGCTTTTCTAATTGTCCTTCTAGCATAATTCTTAAAAGAGGTTCCGTTCCGCTATACCTTAAAACCATTCTACCTTTGCCATTGAGCTCTTCTTCTATTTCACCTATTTTTTTTTGAATAGACGGAATACTGGAAAGTTCCTTCTTTGATTGAACCCGTACATTTTCCATCACTTGAGGAAAAATTTCTATACATGAGCTGAGTTCGGAAGCCCTTTTTTTAGAATGAATCATTATAGATAAAAACTGTAATGCAGCAAGTAAACCATCCCCTGTCTTACCATAATCATGAAAAATGATATGACCTGATGGCTCTCCACCAAAATTAATTTTTTCTTGTCTCATCGCTTCAATAATATAGCGATCACCTACCTGACACCTTAGTAATTGAATATCTTTCTTTTTAAGGCCTAACTCCAAACCCAAATTAGACATAATGGTTCCGGCGACTTTATTTTTTGCTAAAATTTTTCTTGCTTTTAGTTCAAAAGCAAACAGAGCAATCAAACAATCGCCATGAATTAGGCTTCCCTTTTCATCAATTAAAACTACACGGTCTGCATCTCCATCTAAGGCAATGCCTAAGTCTGCTTTTTCAGTTTTGACTTTTTCTTGCAGTTTTTCAGGATAGAGTGCTCCACAAGCTTCATTGATATTAAAACCATTGGGTTCATCGCCAAGACTAATAACCTGTGCCCCTAATTCTTCTAAGATAATTGGAGCAATGCGATAAGAACAACCATTAGCGCAGTCCACAACAATCTTAAGATTTTCTAAAGAAAGTTCTTTTGGAAAGGTCGCTTTGAGATATTCGATATAACGTCCAACAGCATCATCTACTCGATAAGCCTTGCCAATTTCCTGATGAGTAACCCCAGTTTTCAGTCTATGGTTAAAAATAAGATCTTCCATTTTAAGTTCAATTTCATCGGGAAGTTTGTAACCTTGGTGATCAAAAAATTTAATTCCATTATCGTAATAAGGGTTATGACTAGCACTAATCATCACACCTGCATCTGCACGCATGGCAGAAGTAATAAACGCAATACCTGGCGTCGGCATCGGGCCTAAAAAGACAGCTTCTCCCCCCATTGCACATATACCCGCAGACAAA
>JAUHYS010000165.1 GCA_030426445.1 bacterium | reverse complement strand
TACGGCAATGAAAGGATTGGGCAAGGCCGAGAAAACGCCAAAAGCTATTTACAAGACAACCCACAAGTGGCCCAAACCATTGAGCAAAAAATCCGCGAAAACTATGGACTCAGTTCAGGCTCGGCTCAAGACAGTAAAGAAGAAAAGAGTTCTAAAAAACGCGCTTAAAATATAGTTTGATGTCACTAGGATATGATGAAATCTGCACAGCTTAGAGAGTCTTTCTTAAAGTTTTTCGAAACCAAAGCGCATGCCCGGTTTAAGAGTTCAAGCCTCATTCCGCAAAATGACCCCACGCTTTTTTTTACCAATGCGGGCATGGTGCCTTTTAAAAATGTCTTTACGGGCCAAGAAAAACTTAACACAACTCGTGCCGCCAGCAGTCAAAAATGCATGCGGGTCTCCGGCAAGCATAACGATCTAGAAAATGTCGGCCGAACCTCCCGCCACCATACTTTCTTCGAAATGCTAGGTAATTTTAGTTTCGGAGACTACTTCAAAAAAGACGCCATTCTCTATGCTTGGGAATACCTAACCGAAGTCCTTAAAATTGACAAAGAGCGTCTATGGGTGACTATTTTTCGTGAAGACGACGAAGCCGAAGAGCTTTGGAAAAAACATACCGATGTTTCAGCAGAGCGCATTATTCGCATGGACGAAGCCGATAATTTTTGGTCCATGGGAGACACCGGCCCTTGTGGACCTTGCAGTGAAATTCATTATGATCATGGTAAGCAGCCAGCTCAAGCACGAAGAGAAGACTTCTTAAAAGACAGCGAAGGCAGCCGCTTCATGGAAATTTGGAATTTAGTTTTCATGCAATATGATCGTGACAAGCAAGGAAAACTGCACCCACTCCCCAAACCTAGCGTCGACACCGGTATGGGGCTGGAGCGTTTAGCCTGTGTTATTCAAGGGGTTTCTAGTAATTACGATAGTGATTTATTTACACCGCTCATAGATAAGGTCTCACAACTTTGTAAAATAAAATATGGTCAGTCAGAAGAATCCGATATTTCTATGCGTGTTATCGCCGACCATATTCGGGCGACGAGCTTTTTAATTAGCGACGGTGTGCTGCCTTCCAACGAAGGTCGTGGCTATGTTTTAAGACGCATTATGAGACGAGCTATTCGCCACGGAAGGCTTTTAGGTTTAACCCAAGCCTTTTTAGTTTCCGTCCTCCCCGTCTTCATCGAAAAAATGGGAGAAGTTTACCCAGAACTTAAACAAAATCAAAAATTTCTCTCGGAAGTGATTCAAGCCGAAGAAGAGCGTTTCTTAGAAACCTTAGAAAACGGTCTTGAGCTCATTCAACAAGAAATTAAAGCTTTAAAAAAGCAGGGTAAAAAATTTCTCTCGGGAGACATTGCCTTCAAACTCTATGATACTTTTGGTTTTCCTCTCGATCTTAGTGAAACCATTGCAGAAGAAGCCGGTTTAACAATTGATCATGAAGGTTTTAAAAAACTCATGGAAGGTCAAAGACAGCAAGCTCGCGCTTCGTGGAAGGGTTCCGGAGAATCAGCGACTCAAGAGATTTACCAAGATTTAGTCCAATCCAAAATACAAAGCGAGTTTTTGGGTTATCAACGCTTAGACGGCTTGGCCAAAATCACTGCGATTGTCAAAGCAGGAAAGAGCGTCACTGAAATTAATCAAAGCGAACAAGCCGAGATTTTCTGCGATGTCAGCCCTTTCTATGGAGAGTCTGGAGGACAAGTCGGAGACTGCGGTGAAATCATCGGTGCAGAATCTCGCGCCGAAGTCAAAGATACAAAAATTCCCTTAAAAGGCTTGATCTCTCACCATGTTCAAGTCAACGAAGGCAGCTTTATAGTGGGCCAAGAAGTACAGCTCAAAGTCAAACTCCAACACCGCCTACCCACTAAAATGAATCATACCGCAACGCATTTACTCCATGCGGCTCTGCGACAAATCCTTGGAGATCATATTAAACAGGCGGGCTCCTTAGTCGCTCCAGATCGACTCCGTTTTGACTTTACGCATTTTAAAGCCCTTAATCCAAAAGAAATTTCTACGATTGAAGATCTCATCAATGAAAAAATTCTTGCTGATTTAGCCGTAGAAAAAAACATTATGAGCTATGATAAGGCCATCGAATCCGGGGCCATGGCGCTTTTTGGCGAAAAATACGAGGATGAAGTTCGCGTGCTTAAAATCGATGATTTTTCAGTCGAGCTCTGTGGAGGGACCCATGTTGACCGAACAGGAGAAATCGGCCTTTTTAAAATCATTAACGAATCTTCGGTCGCTGCAGGGGTTCGCCGTATTGAGGCTATTACAGGCATGGCTTCTTTGCAATACCTGCGCAGACTGGAAGGCTTTCAACAACAAATTGCCAAAACCCTTAAAACCAGTCCCGAGGAAAGCTTAGAACGACTTGGCAAACAAAGCGAACAAATCAAAAAATACGAAAAAGAGATCAGTCAACTTAAAACGCAGATGGCAACAAGCGGCGTAAGCTCCAGCCAGGCGAGTTCTGAATCCAACACCATTGAAGTCAATGGAATCAAGGTGCTGACTCTCCAAACCGCAATGGATGACATCAAGGCCTTGCGTAATCTTTCGGATCAATTGATTCAAAAAATTCAATCCGGCGTGGTTTTGCTTGGCAATATCGACAAGGATAAGGCCATCTTATTGGCCCGGGTAAGCAAAGACCTTCACCCTCGACTCCATGCAGGCAATCTCATTAAAGAGCTGGCCCCGCTTATCAAGGGCTCCGGCGGAGGCCGCCCTGACATGGCGCAGGCTGGCGGCTCGGATATTCAGGGAATCCAGGAAGCTTTTAAAAAATTAAAAGAGTTGGTATAAGTTATCTCTTTGACTTTTTAGACTATCTCTTTGCTTTTTTTGTAGGCTGACTTTTTTTTACGAGGGATTTTTTAGTGGCCTTTTTCGCATAGCTCGCTTTCTTAGTTTTTTGACTAGGCTTTTTTGGGGTCTTCTTTGCCTGAGTTTTTTTGGCTTTTGATTTTTTACTCGCAGCTTTTTTAGATTTTTCTTTTTTCGACTCTTTTTTAATCGTTCTTTTCTGGCTTGATTTGTCAGCAGAAGTTTTTGCAGGCGGCTTGTCTTCATTTGCTAAACGCAGGTACATCTTGGCCCCTTCGTTTTCGGGGTTTTTTTTCAAGACCTCTTCCCATTGCTGCATGGCTTCTTTTATTTTACCGGATGCGTATAAAGTGACTCCCAACTGCACCATGGCATAAAAATATTTAGAATGAGACTTAAGTAATTTCTTTAATTCCTTAATGGAGTCTTGATGTTTACCCTGCTCACGTAAAGAAACCGCAAGTTTACAGCGAATATCATGAAAGCTAGGAGCCAAGTTTAAGGCCTTGGTGTATTCGTGTACAGCTTCTTGGTGAAAACCAATACCCGCATACATATCCCCCACATCTGCATGGCGATTAGAGAGCTTTGCACGGATAAAAGGATCTAGCTTGTTACCCTTATGTTCGCGGGATTTTTCCTGTACCCTGGCATAAAGTTTACGCGCCTTTTTGTATTCTCCGATGTCATTATAAACCACGGCTAAATTAAGCAAGGCCTCGGTATATTGCGGATTAATCTTAAGAGCTTTTTCAAAAAAACCTGCCGCATCACTAAATTGTCCTTCGTTATGCTTAATGACTCCCATCATATTGTAAACATCTGCAAAGTAAGGAGCCGTTTTAATCAACCGCGAAAAGGCATTAAATGCACGCTCAAAATGATGTTGCAAAAAAGCTCTTTTACCTTCGTCGAATAAAATGCGTGTTTCATCCATAGGGTCACCCTCCCAAAATTTTTCGGACAATTGATTTGGTTTTTTTACTGTTAGGAAATTTCTCTTGCATCAGCTCGGCAGCGGCTTGGGCTTTTTCTTCTAAACCCAAGCGGTGATAAGATAAGGCAAGTCGATACAAAGCCAGTTCATCATAACCTAAGCCAGAATAGTCTTTTAGCACATTGATATAGCGAGAAGCCGCGGCTCGGTACTCTCCGTATTTAAAATAAAAATTGGCCACATACATATTTTTTTTAGCGGCCTTTGCCAAAACTTCGTCTTTTTTAGCGGAGGCCATTTTGGCATAAGGACTATCTGGATAAAAGCGGTAAACTTGAGTAAAACTGTCCTGGGCCATTTTTAAATAAGACATATCGCGATCAACCGATTTAGGCAGCAGTTTTAAATAAGACATCCCTGCCCGGTAATACGCATAATCCAATTTTTCATTCGATGGATGCAGTTTGGCAAATAATTGATAACTTTCGGCCGCTAACAACCATTCTTTATTATTATAATAACTGTCTGCAATTTTGAGTTCTGCGTCCAGGGCATAGGTACTATTAGGATAACGGCTTTTAAAAATTTCCAAGCACTCCACAGCTTGCTCAAATTTTTTTCTTTTGCTGAGTGCAAGACATTTTTCAAAGGCCTCGGCATCGTTTTCTTTACCCGTAAATTGGAAGCCTTTTTTGTTTCCACAAGAAGTCAAAAAAAACATCAAAGACAAACCTATCAAAATATTAATTACTGATTTCATAGTAAAACGAATCTTAGGTAATTTATGGCTTTTGAGTCAAGCAGTGATCACAGTAAATTGAAATTAATTTTGAGAGGCCTCTTGTTGACATAGCTTGCTAAAAGTTCAAGGTTTCGAGTACGCGAATAAAAAGTCCCTTTGGACTGCTCCGATGACTTAGCTAGGCAATGGACTGAGCGCAAACTTTAATTGCTCTGCTGCACAACGCATTTTTATATCACTCGTCCATAGAGTATGGGGTTTACACATTTGATAAGAAGCAAGATGGAGAGCATCCAAGCTTCTTAAAGCAATCTTTGGAGAGCATATCTCTAAAATCTGATTCGCTATTTGAAAGATTTCATTGTCTAATTTAATCAATTGAATAGCTCCTTCCCTAAAGTCTTGATTCATTTGCTCCAGGGCTTCGGCTCTATGAGATGGGCTAATACTTTTTTCCCTCTCTTTTCTTAATAACGCAGAATAGGCCTCGGTCATAATGAGTTCTGAAGAACAAACACCCTCCTGTTGATCAATAAGCTCCGCATAAAAACTTGTATCGGGTTCATATACCAAAAGTTTAAGATAAATAGAAGTATCCAGATATAGCTTATACACCTTATCTATCCTCTAGAATCCCGATCTTCCCGGATGAACTGGTCAAAACCCTTAGTTGTTTTAAAAGAGACCTTTCTCTTTAAAAGGCGTTGATTGATACGAAAAGAACGATGAGGCTTTTTAAGCTTGGTCAATAAGGCCACAGGATAACCATGACGAGTAATGATAATCTCTTCACCCGACTCTACAGTTTTTACTA
>JAUHYS010000164.1 GCA_030426445.1 bacterium | reverse complement strand
AGTGGTCGGGTTAAGCTAGAAGAAAGAGTGCATATTCTTGGTGAAACTGAGAAGCTAAAAAAACTCTCTAATTTGGGAACTATTATTTTTGTCCCAACGCATTCCAGCAATTTAGACAGTATTATCGCGGGCTATACTTTATACCGTTTAGGTCTGCCTCCCTTTATTTATGGAGCTGGGCTCAATTTATTTAAAAGTAAAGTCATGGGTTTTTTTATGGACCACTTGGGAGCCTATAAAGTCGACCGCCTTAAAAAGTCTCAACTCTATAAAATGGTTTTAAAAAATTATGCGGCTTATACTTTGGAGCAAGGATACAATCATTTGTTTTTTCCCGGAGGAACCCGAAGTCGTTCCGGAAGGGTCGAACAAAAACTTAAACTCGGTCTCATGGGCATGGGCCTCAATGCCTATATTCAAAATCTAAAAAATAGAAAAGCCAAACCCGATATATTTTTTGTGCCTTGTACCATTAATTATCAATTGGTTTTAGAAGCTGAAACCTTGATCGATGATTATCTAAAAGAAGCCGGAAAAAGCCGCTATATCATTGACGATGATGAGTTTTCTCAAACGAGAAGAGTTTGGGATTTTTTTAACTATTTGCTTGATTTGGATTCGCATATCCAGGTGGTCATTTCTCAGCCCTTGGATCCTTTTGGAAATTTAGTGGATGAACAGGGTAACTCTTTGGACCCTCGAGGCAGAGTCATTTCTCGCGAGGCCTATGTAAAAGTCAATGGGAGTCCTGATTTTGAAAAACAACGTGACGAAGAATACACTCGGGAACTCGGTAATTCCATCATCAAAGCCTACCAACGCGATACCGTGATCGACAGCGTACATGTGGTTTCCCACTTGGTCTTTCAATGGTTAAGAGAAATTAATCCACAAATAGACCTTTATCGTTTATTGAGTAGCGGAGGGAAAAAAGCGAGCATCCGTATGGTGGAATTTTATCAACGTATGGATGTGCTTTTAAAAAAACTCATTCGATTAGAAAAACAAAAAAAAATACGCTTGGCCGATAAATTAAAAAAAGGGGACTTGGCACTTTGTTTTACAGACGCCTTGGCGCATCTCATGGATTATCATGAACACCCTGCGCTTGAAAGAAAGGGCCCGGATTTATTTCATCATAATCGATTTTTAATTTACTATTATCAAAACCGCATGGAGCATTTGCAAATTTAAAACCTGGCGAAGTTATTATATGTTCATGTCCAATAATAAAAATAATAATGAAGAACCCAAACGCGATTTGACAGTCTTGGTAGTTGGCGGAGGTAGTTTTGGAACTTGCATGGCGCATTTGCTTGCAGGAGCTGGGCAAAAAGTTAAACTCTGGGTGAGGCGTTTGGATCTTGCTAAAGAGATTAACCAAAAACACCGTAACTCGACCTATTTACCGAAATTTTCATTAGATAAAAATCTCGAAGCGGTGACGAATTTGTCGGCTTGGGTGCCAAAGGCTCAATTAATTTTAATGGCCGTACCTAGTTTACATTTTCGAGATGTGGCAAGAGATATGGCTGAGTTTATTCAAGGGGATCAATGTATCGTTCATTTAAGTAAAGGTTTGGAGTTAAAGAGTGCTGAAACCATGAGCCAAATTTTACGTCAAGAAACCTGTGCGCTTAAAATCGGGGCGATGGCAGGTCCCAATCTGGCGGTTGAAATCATGTTGGGTGCTCCAGCCGGTGCGGTGGTGGCTTCCAAATATGATTGTCTGATCGAACAGATCCAAAGCCTGTTTTGCAATACGCGATTTCGCGTTTATGCTTCGAATGATTTGTTAGGTGTCGAGCTTGCAGGAGCCTTTAAAAATATTATCGCCTTGGTGGTTGGGGCGGCTGATGGTCTGGGTTTTGGAATGAACTCTAAGGCATTGCTCTTAACTCGAGGGATCGAACAAATGACGCGTTTTGGTTTGGCCATGGGTGCAAACCCTGAGACTTTTATGGGCCTAGCTGGAGTCGGGGACGTGATTGCTACGGCGCTCTCTCCTTTAAGTCGCAACCATCAAGTGGGTAAACGCATTGCCCAGGGCGAAAGCCTCAAATCGATTTTGGCATCAATGACTCAAGTTGCCGAAGGCGTGAGCTCTGCTCCCTTAATTGCAGCCAAAGCCGATGAGCTTAAATTAGATTTGTCTTTGTTAAAAGCGGTGGTTCAAGTCTTACAGAAAAAAACGTCGATCAAAAAAGTGATGGCAGGTCTGATAGCTCGTCAAACCGGGAGGGAATCCATTCTTGAAAAACATTAACCTTTACCCCATCTGTTGGAAAGACTTTCGTTCTTTAAAAAATTCCTATCGTGGTGATGTGTATATTTGGGACATCGATCAAACTTATTTGCAAACGCTTTTTTTTACTTTTTGGGATATTGTCAAAATACCTTTTGAGCGCGCTATAGATAAACGTGCACATTTTGGAATGCCGGAAATTCTTCGGGGTTTACGTAGAGGCAATGGTCCTAAGTATGCATCCACACCGCTTTATTTTATTTCAGCCAGCCCTAATTTTTTAAGGCCGGTTCTGGAACAAAAAATGCTTCTCGATGGTGTGGAGCAAGATGGAGTTATCTTAAAAGATTTTTATCGACTATTTTTTCAATTTCGGCCCAGTGCCTTTTTTTATCAATTGGATTATAAGTTAGCTGCCCTAATGAATTTACGACTGCACCATCCATTGGCAAATGAGTCTCTATTTGGTGATAACGTCGAACACGATGCCTTGGCTTATTCACTTTACAGTCGTTTTATTGCTGAAGAATACAACTCCAGCCATTGGGAAAAAAAGTTTAAAAAATATCGATTAAGAAAAGAAATGGTTTTTTGGCTTTTAAGTTTAAGAGAAAAACTACCAGAAAAAAGAGGTGGCGTAGAAGCTATTTATATCTATCAAAGTCAGAAAAAACAGATTGAAGAGATCGAAAAAGGACCCCATCAATTTTTTGCCTTTTCCCACCCTTTACAATTGGCTTGTATTTTACATCATAAAAAAAAATTGGATTGGGAGACCCTTCATCAACTTATTTTATTACTCGTTAAAAAGCAAGATTACGTAAAAAAAATAAAAAGCATTTTTAAAGACATGAGGGTGCAAAAGCATTTATCGGCTGTACAAATAAAGACTTATGAAAATAGAGTTTTCAAAAGCCTTAAAAATAATTACAATAGAAAGGAATAATTAAGGCGGAGTGTGATTCTTTTGAAACTTTTAAAAAAGATAACATTTTATTTCATTGGGGTAACCGTTTCATTTTTCTTTAGTTTTTTTTGTCAGGCCCAAAGCCCTAACTTTGTTTTTTCTCAAAATCAGATTTCGCTTTTTAAACTTGACGAGCCATTAAGCCCCCAAGATGTGATTAAACTACTCAACTATGATCCATTGGAATATCGAAGTTCAGAGAATAGTCAGGTCTTTTTGGTCGATCTCTTACAAAAAAAAATTTTTTCACAAAAAGCGGAATATCAAGACGGAGCCTGGAAATATTGTTGGACTGTTGACAATCAACCCTGTGAAGAAATGTTCGAATGGATTTCTTCAAAACCTACTTTTAGTAAAGACCTCTCTCAAATCGCTTATTCAGCCAGGCAAGGTTCGCAGCACTTTGTGATCCATAATGATCAAAAGAGTCCAGCTTATGATGAGGTAGGCGAAATTCATTTTCCTTATGGAGAAAATAAACTTTACTATGTCGGCCGCGTCGGAAAAAAAGCCCAACTTTTTATTGAAGGCAAAGCGACGGCGACATATCGAAAAATTAGAGATCTTCAGTTTTTACCGCAAACCCGACAACTGGTTTTTAAAGCACAAAAAAAGACGGCCTGGGTTTATGTCATTAACGAAAAAGAAAGCCCAGAGTTTGATAATATGGGGCCGATCGTTTGGAACGCTAACGAAGACCATCTGGCATTTTTTGGATACAAATACTTTCACTATCATTTAGTCTCTTGGCCTGATCAAAAAGAAAGCAAAATATTAGATGAAGGCTTACAGCGTTTGCCTGAATGGATTATTTTTGATGAAGAAAATAAATTGATTGTTACTTTACAAAGAAAGAATCGCAAATCTTTTTTTGTCGCCAATGACAAAGCATCTCGATATCACTTTGATCTTATCGAGGATTTGAGAATTGATGAAGAAGAAGAAAAAATTTATTTCACTGGTGTCATTCGAAGACAAAAAGAGGAATCCCGTGTTGCCTATCGTTGGGATCCACGCAAAGATCGTTTGATTCGGCCAGGCCCAAAAACTTTTGGAAGTTCGCAAAATATCATTTTACGAAAAGATCCACCCAACGATCAATACCCCAATGGTTCACAGAGCATTGTTGTTAATGGCAAAATTAGCAAAACTTATTCTGGTCGACTTAAAATTACGAATATGATTTTTTCTCCTCAAGGAAATTTTGCTTATATTATTAAAAAGGGAAGGTCCTTTTCATCTCTTATGGTCAATGGAGAAGAGGTCGTCAAATACCCATCAATTTATGCAGCGAGCTATGGTGCACAAAGTGAAGATTTAGTTTATGTAGCAAAGCAAAAAGATAACAAAGAGATTTTGGTGAGAGGTGATCAATCAAGTGAGGCCTTTGATCAGATTAGAACTTTCTTTAAAGACGGCAAAGCGCATAAATACCATTGGAGTGCTTCCGGTCAATCGATTGCTTTTGTTGCCGAGCAGGAAGGTAATTTCTATGTTGTGATCAACGGTCAAAAACAGGGCCCTTTCGATTTAGTCGGCACTTTGGTGATCGATGATAAAACTAAAAAGCTGGGGTGGTTGGCAGGAGAGGGGTCTGAGCTTAAGTGGTATACGGTATCTTTTAATTAGGGCGCAGCTAGCGGCGCCCCTACTCAAATTAACTTATTTTCATTCCACGATTTTTAAACTCTTCAGCTTTCTGTTCCATGCCTTTTTGAGAAGCCTCGTCAATGGACTCTAAACCTTGTTTTGCTGCATAGTCCCTTACTTCCTGGGTGATCTTCATGGAACAAAACTGCGGGCCGCACATCGAACAAAAATGTGCAAGCTTGGAGCTGTCCTTGGGTAGGGTTTCGTCGTGATATTCGCGAGCGGTCTCTGGATCCAATGATAAATTAAATTGATCCTCCCACCTAAACTCGAAGCGAGCCTTAGAAAGCGCGTTGTCCCGGACTTGAGCGCCCGGATGGCCTTTGGCCAAATCAGCAGCATGGGCTGCAATTTTATAAGCCATGATGCCTTGCTTGACGTCCTCTCGATTGGGCAAACCGAGATGTTCTTTGGGAGTGACGTAGCAAAGCATGGCCGTACCAAACCAGCCGATCATCGCAGCTCCGATTGCGCTGGTGATATGGTCGTAAGCCGGGGCAATGTCAGTGGTCAGTGGCCCCAAA
>JAUHYS010000163.1 GCA_030426445.1 bacterium | reverse complement strand
TAAGTAAGATTTTTGGTGATAATTGAAATAACTTTAGCTTGGGCAACATAAGAGACTGCTGTACCCACACGCGAACATCGCGATCGAGGCGTAAACGTTTTTTTTCGACAAGTTTAGCGATTTCCCAAATGCTAATAGGGCAAATTCCGATGACTTGGGAGACTTCTATCGATTGCTTGGCCCTTTTAGAAAGCAGGCTTTCCTCTCCTGCCCACCATAACCAAACATGAGTATCTAACAAAATCATTTCATAACTTCCCATTCTTCCTCGATAGGGGACATCACATCTCCTTGATAAAGAATACTCCCTTTTAGAGGCTTGGGGTCTTCATAAGGAATGAGTTTTGCGATCGGTTTACCTCGTTTAGTCACAACTAGCCCATGGCCCGTCAATGCAACTTCATCAAGCAGTTTGAGACATTTATTTTTAAACTGTCCAGCGGGAATTTCTTGAAAAGTATCCATAGCTATATTACTATGGCTATTTAATCAAACTGTCAAGAGGTATTAAACTTTCTTAATTATCAACAGAAAGAACTGGAAAAACTAAAACAATAGCAAGGTGGGTACTTTAGGTGTAATCGGGCAATTTTTACTTGCCTTAAAAAAGTCTTATTAAAACATAGATAAAAAATTTTGTGGACTTTGGCTAAACTTTTCAAAATTTTCAGAATCAATGATAATCGGAATGGCTCGAGAGTATTTTTTTAGAAAAACACTTAATCCTGATGTGCGTTTTTTTCTTCCGGATTTAACTTCAATGGCAAAGAGTTTTTTTTGATATTGCAAAATATAGTCTACTTCGCGGTTGGCTTCTCTCCAATAAGAGAGTTCACCTTCAAGTCGAATCAGTTCCATACCAACGGCGAGTTCGAATAATCGACCGTAACGGCTGTTTTGGTCCGCAATCCATTCTTGACGAGTGGAAAGAGCAGGGCAGCCTAATAGAATTTTAGGGGAGGATGACTTACTTAACGTCGCCTTAGCACTAAACTTAAAAAGCGTTTTGATTAAAAAAGCTCCAGAAAAAAGTTCTAGGTAATGTTTGATCAGATCGGTGTTGCCTTTATCCTGCAGTTGACCCAACAATTTATTATAGCTGATTTCTTGAGCCGGGTAAGAACAAACGATTTCAAAGGCCTGACGAAACAAGGCAGGTGAACGGACTTGATTAAACATTAAAATATCTTTGCTGATAACTGGATCCACGATTGACTGTTGCATGTAGGTTTTCCAGCGTTTTTCCTGTTGAGTAAAAGCATAGCTGCCTGGATAGCCACCAAAATTTAAGTAGTCGTCTAGCTTAAACCCAAAGCGTTTTTTGGATTCCGTAAAATTCCAATGATAAACAGGAATCATTTCAAAGCGACCTGCAAGACTTTCACTCAGGCCTTTTTGTAACAATAAAGAACTTGAACCCAAGAGGACGATTTTAAGATGAGTCTTTTTTTCTCGAACTTGTTTATCCCAAAGGCGTTTGATGACTTCAGACCAGTTTTGGACTTTAGGGATTTCATCAATAACCAGTAGAGTCTTTTTGCCTTTGAGCATCGCTTTTTGCCAATGCTCTAAAACCCACGTTTCACCTGGAGTGATTTCATCGTCAGCAGACACATAGTGAGAAGGCCCTGAAAAATTTTGGATGAGTTGTAAAATGCCAGTCGTTTTACCGACTTGTCGAGGCCCTAAAATGACTTGAATAAGAGGGCTAGGGCTTTTGAGCCTTTTGAGTAATATATCAATAAAATTTAATTGAAACTTAGTATTTTTTTTCATTTTTGTAGCTTAATCTATATTTTTTTATAGGTCAATCTACAATTTTTTATAGATGAAGCTATAAAAATAAGTAGTGCTAATTTTAGTAAACCCTTTAATCATTAGGGGTAAATCACTATGATCTGACCCCGAAAAACTAGACAGATTGTTAAGAGGCCCGATTACACCTAAAGTATCCCACGCAATTTCATTATAGTGTACCACCTGATTACAGGTGAAGTGTACCACCTAATTACACTTTAGTGCCCCACCTATCGAAAGCGACGTATCCATTGCTAAGGCAAAGCCTCCTTTTACTTTTTATCCAAGGAGGTGGCTATGCCAGCAAGAAAGAGTCGTCGCATGAAAGAACAAATTGTAAAATTAAGAGACCAAGGTCTGAGTATTCGTAAGACTGCCGAGGCCTTGAAGATCCATAGAAAAACCGTTCGGAAGTATCTGCCAGAGGGAGACCCTCATAAAAAAGAGTCTGTTGTAAAAGAAAAGCCGTTCTCTTGGGATGAGGCGATTGATTGGCATTCTATTCATCAAGAAATAGGCAAAGGCGTTTCGCTGCCCGATACAAATTTATTTAAAATGCTCTAAACTTTCTTAATTATCAACAGAAAGAACTGGAAAAACTAAAACAATAGCAAGGTGGGTAACTTGACCAAGCCTCCGTCTGATAGCTCTTAAAAAATAAAAAAACACGAAAAACCAAAAAAAGTTCGCAACTTACTTAATGCCTAACCGATAAGTTACTTAAGTGGCTCAAAAAAACATCAATCTCAAGTTTTCACAAAGAGTCAAATAGATTACTTTTTATTAAATGATTTTTTAAAAAAGGAGCATGGCTTATGGGCAACTCAATCAATAAAGCTGAAACAGGGGTGCTAGAAAAATTCTTTAATGAAGGGCTTGCTACAGTGAAGCGTTGGAGCGAGGGAGGTTCTGGAAAAACTTCCAAAAAACAGGGAGCAGACGCACCTTCTTTGCCTTTGCCAGGCCCTTTAGAAGAGGCAGCAAAAGATTTCATCAATAGTATAGCTGAAAAAGAAGTTGTTCAAACCGGGCTTTGGTCTGCCAAGCATATTGTAAAACTTATCGATAATACCTGTACAGATGACAAATGCCTAGAAGGTGTTGCTTCGATAGCCCAAAGCACTCACAGGGGTAAGATCATTCAATATCTTGAAGAAGAGAAAGAAAAGACAAGTGTTAATGTCTCAAGTTTTAACGAGCTATTTAGTGAATTAGCTCCTGAAGACGGTATTTTCTATTTTAAGAAGGCTGAGTCTCTACTGAGGCAAGGAAAGTTAGATAAGGCGATAGCCATGTTGAACAAAGGTATTGAGATAGATCCTAAAGTGTTTGTTCTCTATGAATATAAGGCCGAGATTCTGCAGGCCCAAGGGAGGCTAGATGAGGCACGCAAGGTATTAGATATAGGCGTTGAGCGTGTTAGGTATCCTTATCGTTCCCGTTTTGAAGGAATGTATCATAATTTGTTCGAAGCCTTAAAAGAGCAAGGAAAGTTAGACGAAGCTCTAGAGGCATTAGACAAATGGATTGAGATAAATCCTAACATAGTTCTTCCCTATAGATATAAGGCCGCGATTTTAGTTAAGCAAGGAAAGTTAGATGAAGCACTAGAGGTATTGAACAAAGCTGATCCTAAAAACGACCTTCTCTATTTTGAAAAGGCCGAGATTTTAGTTAAGCAAGGAAAGTTAGGTGAGGCTCTAGGAGTATTGGACAGAGCTATTGAAATAGATCCTAAAAACGACCTTCTCTATCTTCTCTATTTTGAAAAGGCCGAGGTTTTAGTTAAGCAAGGAAAGCTAGATGAAGCCCTTTCAGTCTGCAATCAAGGTCTTGAGCTTAACCCCAAGTCTAGTTTGCTGATCGGTCAAAAGAAAGAACTAGAAAAACTAAAACGATAGCAAGGTGGGTAATTGATATAGCTATTCAAGCTATGTTATTTAACGCAATCTTTCTGAAATTTCAAACCAGGGGACGGCAAGGTGTTTTCCAAACTTTTGAGGAGTCTTAATTTGGCAGACTAAAAAGCTTTTGTAGCAGGGGTACTGTTGTCTAAAAGCATCCAGACCTTTAAAATCTTGAGCTTTTGGCCTTTGAGTTGTCTTAATTTCTATTGCAAATCTTTTTTGTTGCTTTTCGATAACCAGGTCCACTTCTTCGTTTTTTTTGGTTCGCCAATAATAAAATTGCGAGCTGGTTTTTAGGTAAGCTAAAAGTTCTAAAAAAACCCAATGTTCAAATAAAAGCCCTTGTTGTAAAGTAAGAATACCTGCAGAATGCCCTAGTTTTGCAGCATTATTGCGTACTCCCATATCAAAAAAATAATAACGGTCTGTCCTTAAAACGGCATTGTGACTTTTGCCAAAAGCGGGGAGTTTATGGATAATTAGGCTGTCTTCTAAAATCTGAAAATACTCCCGAATCGTAGTATGACTGACTCCCACCTGAGAGGCTATTATGGAATAATTAGGAGAGCTGCCAGATTCTAATGCAGCTAATTGTAAAAACTTGATAAAGCGTGGTAAGTTTCTCAACGCAGCCTCCATGCGGATTTCTTCTTCTAGATAAAGTTGAACATATGAGTTAAGATCTTGCTCTCTTTTTTTAAGATTTTTTTCTATAAGAATCGCGGGTAAAGCACCCCAGAGCAAATTTTGTTCTAGGTTTTTTATTTGAGGAGTTTGATGGATTTCTTCCCAGGTTAGGGGGTATAAGCGTTCTAAGTGAATGCGTCCCGGTAGCCAGTTAGTTCTCATATTTCTCATTTTTCTGGCAGAGGATCCACTTGCAACGATGGTGGCTTTTTTTTTGTCCACAATCCATTGCAAAACATCCATGACTTGGGGAACTTTTTGAATTTCATCAATATAAATATAAAGAGGCTTATTTTGATTTTTAGCTTCTAGCTCTCTTAAAATAATTTCAGGGTCTGTCTCGATTTTTTGCCGATCACTCGGTAGCTGAAGAGAATACTCCAATTTTTGTTTATCAGGTATTTTAGAAAAGATTTTTTCTATTAGAGTAGATTTGCCAGTTTGCCTAGGCCCAAGAAGTAAAAAAGATTGTCGCTGTTTGATCTTTTTTTTTAATTTAATCTCTTGGAACCGATTGAAAGTACTAGTTTCAATTTTATCCATTTTTTGAAAGTATCACTTTTAATTTAATTAAGCAAGTTTTAGATGTTTTTAATTATCAAAAGCAAGAACTGAAAAAAACTAAAACAATAGCAAGATGGATAGTTGATATAGTTACTCTAAGTTTGGAAAATGTACATTTTTGAATATTTTAGATTAGGTTATTTTTAGAGAAGTTCTCTTTTATCTTTAAAAAACTGCTTTACTTTATCGGGGTTAAAATTTTGCTTCCAGATTTCTTTTCCATAATTTTCAATAAAATATTCAGCTCTTTTTATAAATAAGTTTTTCTCGGAGGAGGCTGGACTTTCCTTTAAGGCTTTTGACCAAATTTGAATGAGTTTTTTCCACGATGGTGGTTTTTTTTTAAAAACGAGTTGTAGATCTTCTAAGTCTTGTGAAGAAAATCGGCCTATTTTTCCCACTGACCAAATCATCGGATTTAAATAGTAAACGCGTAATAAGCCATACTTTTTATAAAAAATGGCCCCTTCATCC
>JAUHYS010000162.1 GCA_030426445.1 bacterium | reverse complement strand
TTAGGCCAATCATATTAGGTCAACTAGATTTAGATATTGAGATTGAAGATGACTTAGCTTCGGTTGATGCGACTTTCCCTCATAGCTTGGCAGACTTAGATATGAGCTATGATTTTAGAGCTTTAAATGTGTATATTGATGGAGGAGAGGTTAGTTTATATGGCAGAAACCAAAAGGCAAGCTTTCAGGTTATTGAAGATGTCTGGAGTCAGCTTCCTGAATATTGTAAAGCTGACCACCATGGATTAAAATGTAATTTAGAAAAACAATTATCCGCTTTTTTAACCGACTCAAAAATTGATCTTAAAAAGCTTTATTATTTTTTAAAGAACTCTGCAGCAAGTTCTAAGTCAGAACCTTCAAGTACCGTCCAGTTGCCCGAGCCTTTTCTTCGCAGTGCAGAACTTAATATTGATCTCAACCCCGGAGAGAGAGTCTATCGTTACGGAGATGACTTCAATTTTGCCTTTGATAAAAGCTCACATCTAAAAGGGGGTCTCAAACTCGACTTTGATAAAAAGCAGCATCAACTAGAATTTGGAGAAGATTTTTCCATTGTTTTAAAAGGTCTCAATTACTTAGGCTTTGAGCTAACAGGTCAAATCAAAAGTGGGAAAAAATATGAAGACGGCACTATTAATCCAGGCTTTCGCCTCAATTACGACGCTAAAAATGGGAGTATCCAGGCTAAAGCTAATTTAGATTTTGATTTTAGTTTAAAATTACCTGGTGATCTTCCCCTTATTGGGGATTCCTTGTCAGATACAGTCAGTTTAAAAGGATCTTTGCTCTTTGAAACCCAGCTTCAGCAAAAAGATTCGGGAGTGGCTTTAGCAAATAATGCAACTCAATTAAAACTATTTCATGTCCGTTTAGGTTCAAAAGATTCAATGCCTTGGTTAAATGGCTTTAAACTTTCCGTGTCAGATATGCACTCTGTTAATGATCCCTATCGTTCATGGTCTGATTCTTATTTTAAGTTAGGTCTCAGTACAGAAATTCCAGCACTGTCCGATCATTATATTGATTTAAAAACTCATCTTCCTGTTGCTTCTCAAAATGGAGTTTATGATTTTTCGGATCTCAATAGAGCGATTAGTTTTCCTGAAACAGAATTAGTTTATTCGCTTTCTTCAACACATCGATTTAAAGCAAAATTAAGCCCAAATTTGGATCGAGATCTAGACTACGGAAGTCATTCTTTTACTAGCGAAATATCTCTTACAGAAGTTAACGATATGACTAGAGCAAACTATACTCTATTAAATGGAGGCTATTTTCAGTGGAATCGCTTAGTCTCAGCCGGATTGTACCAAGACGCTTTTTCTTTTTCTGTAGAAACTTCTCCTAATTTCAAAAACGCTCAGTTTACTTTAATTCACAGTCCCCAGCCTCAAGGTATGGACTCTTGGTCGCTTTCTGCCCAAGCCGATCAAGTAAGCTTCGACTCAAACAATACCTCTCACTTTTGGATGCTTGACCAACCCAGGCTTTTATTGGACTTTGACTATCAATCGCAAGGTAGTCAACATACTATGGGTCTTACTCAGTTTGTAGTCACTTATCAACAAAGTGGAATCGAGTATCAACTCTCTTTATTAGACAACGTACCTTCGCGTTTTGATACAGCAAGCATGAGTTATCATAAACCCAAGATAGTTTTTTATTTCCATTCTTCAAAGAAAAAACTTCCGGTTTCTATGATCATCGGAGCTTCGGATATTTATTGGGCAAAAGGCGAATCGCTTTATATCAATTATGGTGCCTTTGGCAAATATGCGTTAGGATGGCAGGATCATATTGATCAACTGGTATTAGGGAGTGAAGAGATGCAAAGGCTGATCAATATTGTAAATCGCTTTTCTCCTATCTTAGCCTCGCTACTACAAAGGCATTTAGTGGTTAATGAAATACCCGAAAACTTCCCCCTAGACACAGATAGATTACGAGAAGAATATAAAAACTACTTTAAAAAAGCTGAAGATAGGCATCATAAAAAAGTCGGCTCTAAAACAACATCAGGAGGAGGCAGCCATGACGATTAAACAACTGTCTCTTTCAGCTATTAAAAAAACTTCTCTAGAGTCTAATGCAGATGAAGAGCGCGTTCTAAAAGCTCCAAGTGCAAACAAAATAAAGACAGATGAAAATAAAAAAGTACCTCTTGTGCCCTCTTATCAAAACCAAGCTCATTTTGGTTTAAATTTACAAGCACAACATTTAACGAGACAAGGTCCTCCTCAAGCAAGTTATGGTTTTCATGGTCTCAATGTGAGAGGGCTTTTAAGTCAGGCTCAGCAACTCCATGTACCAGTTAAGCCGAAGGTAGGTTGGTTTAATACAATTACCTCTTTTGTAGGTAATATACAGTGGGCACGAGGAAAAATAACTAATATTCCTGTCAGCAATCGTATCGTAGGTCGCCCCGAGCTCAATGAAGGCAGGCCTGGAGAAATGCGTCACCCCGAATCCGCTAAGATTTCTAATCCTCAATTTCCTATTGATAAAGTAGAAGTGCCTCCCGAAACTTACGGAGAAGTTTATTTTGAAGTTCTCCCTTCAAAAGAGGGTGACCGGTCATCTCAAGTAACACAAATTACTGTATATTTTAAAGACTATGTTATTTATCGCAGTCGGGGTAAGGGACGTGGCCTTAAGATCGGCTGCTTTGATATTACAGATGGGGTTTCTGCGGAATTGGATTTTAGTCGGCCTATGGATAAAATCGTTCGTAAGGTTGACAAGGGACCAACTCCTCCTAAAAAATGTCCGGAGCCAGGAACTTTAGAAACTCCCAGCCCGGACGAAAGAGCGCCAAAACCCAGTATTGAGCCCGATGGTAGTAAACGTGGTTTGATGTTTAAATTTATTACTGCGGGCCGAGCTTTTCAGGGTTTGCTAGCAGCTCTCAGTAAAAAGCCTATTGCTTACGAGTTTTGGCTCTGGAATTTTTTACATACGGATCCCTTTTGTTTTCCTAAAGAATATTATGAGAAATTTGGAGTCAATTTTGGAGAGATACCTGCGGTTGTTAAGGACTTAGGAGAGTTCTTTAGTATCATGGCAGACCCGAATCGTCCCAAGCAATGCCCTTTTTATAATGGTAATTATACTTATGTATCTCACCTCGATGGAAAGATACATGAAAAACCTACAAACCCCGAGGATCTTAAGGCTCTCAATATAATAGAGAAAAGAATTGAAAGAGGACTCAATAAAATTACGCGTAACAAGCATGTGGTATTTAATTGGTTGGGTCTTGCTGAGAATTTGGATGATCCTAAAGAATATGATTGGCTTCTCAAGACTTTTGAGAACTGGCGCCCAGGCATGGAGGTTAACCTTCAACTCTGGCCTGATACTGTTTTGCCTACTCCTCTTGGAAATATTACGATTAAAGAAAACAAAAAAATAAGTTTTGTTTATCATTTAAGTACCAAAGAAGTTATCGAAAACGGTAAAAAAATCATGCGTCCCAAAATTGAGTTAAAACTCAAACTTGATAAACCTGTTTTGGGTGAAACGGACTTAGCCTTTTTGGACCAAAGGATTTCAATCAAGGATTTTAAAGACGCAGATGGAAAAACAATCCAAGGCCAGCTAGCTGCTGAAGAAATTATTTTAGATTTTTCTTTGGTCAGAACGCAACAAGAGGGAGAAAATTCTCCCAGTTGGCATATTGATTCTGAGCATTTTGACCTGCAATTTAAGTCCATTAAAGGCCAGGGTTTTCAGGCAAGCAATGACGATGGTAGTCTCAATTTTGGTTTTGAAAAAGGTGGTGTCGAATCTTTTCGCATGACAGCGACTCAGTCTGGTTTGCTAACAAAGTTTAGCGAACTCAAAGGAGATCTTTTGTCGATTAGCCATCCCTTGGGGAAAAGTAAACTGGACCATGGTCATATTCCTCAGGGAGAGATTATATACAATAAAAAATTCAATAGTTTAACCTTGAGAGCCCCAGTGATTCGGTCTAGTGGTAGCCTGAAGATGGATTTTGCATCAGAAGATGAGAAAGATTCCTCTCCTCCGTTGGCTCAAAACACTCACCCTAAAAAAAGTGCAGTTAGAACAAGGCTTGGCTCTTCATTCTTTAGCCAAATGTTTGCCGCAGATAATCAAACGCTTTTTACAAAAGAGGAAAAAACATCAGAAAAAATGTCTTTAGAGGGAAAAGGTGAAAGTGAGCTCAAGAATTTTTATTTAAGCATTCGTGAAAGGCCCAAGTATACGCAAACTCGCTTACATTTTGATTTTTCGGGGGAAATTCAAGAAACCAAGTCAGAAAATACCCCGGTAGGTACCGTGTCTATGACAACCGTAGACCCAGAGTCAGAAGCTTCAAATTTGCAACATAGTTTAAGTGGGAAAGTCCATGCCTTTCTCAAGGCTCCTCACAAAAAAGGAGCCGAGTCCAAGTTAACTTATCAAGTCGACCTGGATCATTTTGACTATTTGGGTATGGATATTCAGGACTCTCCTTTAGGGCTTGAAATGCAGTCAGGCCAAGCCTGGATTCGAGAGGGTCATGCTAGTTTTAGTAATGATAAAATTACGGTAGGCGGCCGGGAAATGAGTATTCCCTTGGACAAAATGAAAGGCTTTGATGCTGGCTTTTTTAAGATTGGAGCTTTTCGTAATGTGCATGTCAGCGGTTCAGGCCAGATCGACTTAAACGAAAAAGAATTTGTTTTGGGAAAATTGCCGGGTTCTCATGAGCCCCTAAAAGTAAAATCGGAATTAGAAGACGCTTACTGTGCTTTCTACAATCACTTTTTGGACTTAAACCTCAGCTTAAAGATTGGTCAAGCAACGGCTGAAATTCATCAACTAAGATACGTAAAAGGAAATAAAGAAAACCCGGAAGCACAAATCTATCCCGAACTAGATAACGTTATACTTTTCGGCTTTACTGGTTGGGGTAAGACTGTTCTTTCTCCAAATATTACCGGTATTTTTGAATACCCGATCACGTTACCAATTCCTTATCAAGCCGAGCTTTTGACTACAAGAGGACATCGTAGTCGTATGAACCAACTTATTCCCCATGTAGATTCACAAAAGAGAGACATGTTTTGTGATAATAAAGAAAAGGCATGTTTTGACTTTATCCGATTAGGACGAATTTCTAGGGAGCCAAACACAGGCTATCTTGTCCAAGATCTTACATTATATACCCATCGTGGAAGCAAATATCTTTCTTTTGGTTTACCCAGCATACGTTTGGATCAAAAAGGCAACCCCATTATTAATTTAGCTCAGTTAGCGCAGCAGGTTTTTTATAAGACTAATATAAAAGTAAATAAAAAAGTACATAAAGAAGTATATACTATGAGACGTCCCATGGACGAATGTAGTTTGTTTTAATAGTGTAGAAGACAGTCTACATATTATTCAGCATGACCACGAGGGGTCAGATTATTAGTTTCT
>JAUHYS010000161.1 GCA_030426445.1 bacterium | reverse complement strand
GATAATTTTTCCCATGATTAATCTCTTTCCTTTCTATAAAATGTCAGTCAAATTTCTAAAGATGATTGAATGTTTTGTTTTCCTAGTTTTGGATATAAGGCGTCTTCTTAGGATGTCAAGTCAGCTGAGCAGAATTATTGAGCTAAGAAAAAGGGGATTCCTCATCATCTCCCCAAGACTCCAGTTCGTCTAAAAAGTTTAAGGCTTCATTATCATCGATTTTTTCTTTAATGGCATGAGAATAAAAAACTTTTTCAATATTTTTTATTTTTTTTGATTCTGAAGAACTACTCTCAAAACTGTCTTCTATTTTGATGGGGACAGCCTTTAAAAGACTTTTTTGGCGTGTTTCCTGATCGGGTGGACCCACATGAACCCATAATTCGAGACGTCTAAGCCGAGAAATATGTTTTTCTATCAGTGCGTTGATAAAATTTTTACTGTTGGTATCCAGAACAAATTGACCCAAATAGTTGTATTGCATCATAATTTCGTTTCTTACGATGTCTTGCCACTCAGATTCATTTAGCTTGGTTTCAAAACGGATCACTTTGACATACAGCTTATCCAGCCAGCTAGGGTCACGGGGGCCTTCTTTGAGTTTTTCGGGGTTAAAGGGTCTACGGATGGGTCCCTGGTAAAGATAGTTAGAAAGTTGATAAAGGTTGGTTTCACTAAGCCGATATTTCCCCTGATGTTGAGGGAAGTTTTTTAAAATATCTTGCCATTGATCCAAAGAGACTTTCTTTGCGTCAACAAAGCCATGTTCGTAAAAGACGATCATGTCCTCCTCGGAAATCAACCTAAATGTTTGTGAAGGGACTTCTTCAAGGTTGTCCCAAAAATGACGTTCTATACCCATGGTTTTATTTTAAAATATAATGGCATTGACAAATAGCTTATAATGATTATTTCAATAAGTGTAAACCATTTAGCTCATTCAATTCCTGAAGAATTTATATCAAACGGGGTGGATGAATTTTTTATTTAAAATTTGAGGAAGCCTGTGAAGCGATGTTACTACGAAGTTTTAGGAGTTGAACGCCAAGCCGATTCGTCTGCCATTAAGGCAGCTTATCGCCGTTTAGCACTCCAATACCACCCTGACCGTAATCCAGATAAAGAGGCCGAGGAAAAGTTTAAAGAAGCCTCCGAGGCCTACGAAGTCCTGGCGGATGCCCAAAAAAGACAAACATATGATCAATTTGGCCATCAAGGACTAGATCGTCAAGGATTTCATGGTTTTTCTGGTATGGGGGATATTTTTTCTCAATTTTCGGATATTTTTGAGGATTTTTTTGGTTTTGGAGGAGGAGGGGGAGGAGGCCGTTCTTCGCGGCGAGCTCCGGGGCAAGATACCCGATATGACCTAGAGATTACTTTCATGGATACCTATCAAGGTACTGAAAAACAAATAAAAATACCTAAAAAAGAAACTTGTTCTGCTTGTAAAGGCAAAGGCTATCCCCAGGATGTGACACCCGAAATTTGTCAACATTGTGAAGGAACGGGCCAGCTTTATCATTCTCAGGGCTTTTTCACGATATCCTCTACTTGTGGGGCCTGTCGAGGTCAGGGAAAAACCGTGCATCAGCATTGTTCAGAATGCCGTGGTCATGGTCTGGTCCAAAGCGAAAAGAAACTCAAGGTGAAGGTCCCCGCCGGCGTCGAAGAAGGCATGCAATTGGTTCTACGTGGAGAGGGTGAAGTCTCTAGCCCAGGAGGTTATTCGGGAGACCTATATGTCGTTTTACATGTCGAAAAGCACCCTCGCTTTCAACGTGAAGGCCAAACTATTTATATTCAAGAAAAAATCTCTATGATTCAAGCTGTGTTAGGGGATGAACTTGAAGTAGAAACTCCAGAAGGTATGAAAGAAGTGACGGTAAAAGCTGGAGTGCAATCAGGTGAGGTGATTAAAATCAAAGGTCTGGGCATGCCCCGGGTGAATCACTCAAATCGAGGCGATTTTTTAGTTCAACTTATCATCGAAACTCCTCAAAAATTAAGTAAAAAACAAAAAGAGCTTTATGAGAAATTGCGTGATCTAGAAGAAGAGGGAGCCCAAAGTAAATCAGCAAAGAGCTCAAGAAAAGAATTTAAAAAAGAGTCCAAAAAGAGCAAAAAATCTAAGGTCCTCTCTTATTTTTCTTTGGATTAAATAGACTCAGCAGACTAACCCTTGTGTCTTAATAAAATCTCAAATTTGGTTTATTTGTTGACGTAAAGTTAGGTGAATCAACAAATACTTGAAAACGTCGTTTCTAGCTAATATTTTCAAGACCTTTAAAAAGTTCGCAACTTCCTCCATTTTGTAACCGATAAGTTAATGGTTAGTAACTTACTAGGGTATTTTTAATATCTCTAATGTATTTGTGCAGGTTAAATAGTTTTAAAAATCAGAATAAATAATCCTAAATATAAATATCAACTAGTTAGGGAAAGTTAATGAGTGGAAGTGTTAAATCATATTTTCAATCTTCTAATGCAACAAACACTAACAATGGAAATGTTAATGGCTTCGCCGACCAGGTGACTTCTGATTTGTCAACGACAGACACTCCTTCTGCTACAATTCCTTCTAATGAATATGAAAACCCATCTTCAAATCATGGATCTGACGCATACAGCCTACAAAGTGAGCAGGCTTTTTTTTCTGAACTTCCCGAGACTAACTCTTTGTGCTCTCCTGATCAGCCTGAAGAAGAAAATTTAACAACTATTGGAGCAATCAATGCGAGTCATAAACAGATTAGCGAAGGCCCTAAGGTAACTCAAGAAGCGCCTCCTCCAAAAACTTGGGCAGCTCAGATCGGTGATAGTCTTCAAAAACTAAAAGACGCACAACTGGATCATGTTACTCAAGAAACGCGTCAAGCCCTTGCTGCAAAGGGTTTAAGTGGTTACGAATTAGAAGTCGCTTTGGCTAAAACCTTATGGGCCATCAGTCAGTCGGACGAAGAAACGCGAAAGGGCATTTCCTCGGATATTTATCACGAAGCTGGCACGCAAGTCATTAGAGCTCTAAGAAAAGAAGTTAAAAAGTTAAACAATACTCAAGAAAGTGAAAGGACGCCAAGTCCATCAAGAGATGATGCTATCCGTGCAAATATCTTAGTTTCTCATGCCATGCTCGAAAGCATGGGGCGTGAAATAAAGTTAGCGGAAGAAAAAGCAAAAGATGCAGGTAAGACCGTTTCTCTCCATACAAAATCAGCTCAGCTTGCCCAAATCACACAGGAAACACACATAGCTGAAGAGTTAGCTAATTCTATTACAGATCCAAACGAACAAAAAATCTTAAAAGAGGAAGGGTTTTTTGTCGAGGCTTCCGCTTTGGAGCAGGCAAGTTTACGCAGTGGTGCTAAACAAGCCTTAGAAACGGTGCGTAAATCTACAGAAAATACCGAGTTCAATCATGGACGTGCCAATGTAGAGCTGGCTCGCTTACATCTGAGAGATGCGGTTTTACAAGAGGAAAAGCGAGATAGAGAATTAGAATCCGGCGATAGACATCGAATTAACGCAGCTATGGAAGAAGCGAAAGACCCTGAAAATCAGGCAGAGCTTTATCGTCAGCAAGCTGGAGTTTTACTTGCCGAAAACGAAATTCACCAAAGACAAAACCCCGAGCTCATTGCCGAAGGGCGTTGGTTGGTGGCTATCGATAAGGTAGGCGCGGGCGACTATACAGAAGAACGCATCGAGGAGGGGAGAGCTATTTTAGCCAGTGTTCAGCAGGATTCAAATTTAAAAGATACCGGAGCGGCCCAAAAGATTGCTGCTTTGGTCAATCACCCTGTTTATCATCATTTGTTGGACGAAGATGGCAAGGTCAAAGCCGAGTTAGATTTTCAATTTGGAGAGGCTTTTAAGCTAGGTTACGACCGCTCTGGCAAGCTGACTCCTTCTCATTTTGAAGGTATGGACCCTGTTTCTTCTATGATGCGCAGTGCTGAGCAAGAATTTAAAATGCTTTGGAATTATAGCGGGGATCTTTATGTGGCGACGCAAACGGGTATTTCTCGCCAATCTAATGCCGAGTTTTATCAAGATATCAGCACGGATGCTATGGTTTATGGAGCAACCATGGTGGGCAGTACGGCATTATTGTATGGAGGAAGCAAGGCCCTACAGATTAAGCCTGTAAAAAAAGCCTTAAAGAAGGTCTTTCGAGCTATTGATGAAAAGTTGAGTCCTTCTATCAAAAGTGGCGAAGGTGGTTTCAGAGGAAAGTTAAAAGATTTAGCAGCTCATATATCAGGAAAAAAACCCGCTAAGTCTTCAAAAACTCCAGAGCAGATAGCTAAAGAAGAAAACGATAAATTTCTAAATTCACGTTACCATGAAGATGACCCAGCTCGAGGTGCAGCTGAGATATTTGGTGAGCAATGGGCAAAGCGGGGCGCTTGGAAGGATGCTAACGATGAATTATTACCTCCTAAAACCTTAGAAAGACGTGTTTTAAGAAGGCCTAAACCCATTGATGGAGGCAGAGAAAAGTTACGAGCTTGGGTACAAGATAAGTTAGACGTCGAAGGGATTATGCAATTTAACGCACGTTATCCAGAGTTAAGAGTGAGTGTGCCTAAGCATAAAATACCTAATGGGGGAATAAAATTAGATTCACCTTATATGTCAACTTTAGATGAGATGTTTCCATGCCCTTATGACCCAGCTCGACAAGCGTTTGTAATATACTTAAAAAAAGTTGGGCCAAAGAAAACGTATCATTCTCCTCCAGATATCCCCAAAGTATATGACCAGAATGGCAGAGAAATAGACGGGGCTCGGGATGCACTCAATCAATGGATGAGGAGAAACTTGCCTAATGAGCTTTTAAATCTCAAAGGTATGAGTGTTGACTCATCTCATCCTGCGGGAAACCCTCAAGGCTTTGCTGGAGTTCTTCGCTCGCCTGCACCTGTAGAGGGCTCTAATTCTATTGACTCTGGTGCTTTAAGAGCAATGGGTAAGGCTTTAGAAAAACATGTAGCAGAAAAGTACCCTCATCATGGGGCGGCAGACTATACTGCTTATAGGCTTTTTGATGAGCAACAAAGTGCTTATTGTGCAGTTTACGAGAGAGGTTTGTATCGTTCTATAATAGAATTTCAAAACAACCTCCCTCCAGGACTTTTCTATAGCAAGGAAAATAAAATACCTGGTGCAGAAAAACAACTAGGCAAATGGGCTAATACAAATCTAAGAGCTCCTTACCGTGAGCAACTAGCAAAAAAACATCCAGAGCTTGTTGAAGCAGGTCTTGAACTGGAGGCCTCTAGTTATTTTAGGGAAAAGGCAGCCCTTCCAGTTTCTTCAGGACCTACAACTAAAAGCCTAACTCCTCATAAATCTATGCCAGAATCAACAGCAAACATGACTTGGAACCCTCCTCGAGGTCAATTCCCAGCAAGAGAAGTTCCTCGAAAAAAAGCTCCACG
>JAUHYS010000160.1 GCA_030426445.1 bacterium | reverse complement strand
TCGCTGACCATCGCCTCGGTCGTGATCATAAAGCCGGCCACAGACGCAGCGCTTTGCAACGCAATCCGCGTCACCTTGGCTGGATCGATAATGCCCAACTTAACAAGATCACCATACTCACCGGTGGCCGCGTTGTAGCCGTTGTTGCCTTTCATAGACCTGACTTTGTCGAGTACAACCGAACCTTCAACACCCGCGTTCATGGCTATTTGACGTAGCGGCGAACTCATAGCGCGCATCGCGATTGCAACACCCACCTTCTGGTCTTCATTGTCACCTTTCACCTTACTCACGGCTTCCAACGCTCTGACAAGCGCCACGCCACCACCGGCGACAATGCCTTCTTCTACCGCTGCACGGGTGGCATGTAAGGCATCATCAACACGGGCTTTCTTTTCTTTCATTTCTACTTCGGTTGCGGCTCCAACATTGATCACGGCAACTCCGCCAACCAATTTGGCTAAACGCTCTTGAAGTTTTTCTTTATCATAGTCTGAAGTGGTTTCTTCGACCTGAGCTCGGATCTGCTTAACACGGGATTCGATACTAGCGCGCTTGCCGGCACCGTCCACGATCGTGGTATTGTCTTTATCGATGACCACTCTTTTCGCTTTACCTAAGTCTTGGACTTGAACTTGCTCCAGTTTGAGACCGAGTTCTTCTGCAATACATTTACCACCAGTTAAAGTCGCAATGTCTTCTAACATGGCTTTACGGCGGTCACCAAATCCAGGGGCTTTGACAGCAGCCACATTTAGGGTACCGCGTAGTTTATTGACCACCAAGGTTGCCAAAGCTTCGCCTTCGACTTCTTCAGCAATGATGAGCAAAGGACGGCCTTGTTTGGCAACGGATTCTAAAACAGGTAACAGATCCTTCATGGAGCTGACTTTCTTTTCGTGAATCAAAATAAGGGGGTCTTCCAGCACTGCTTCCATGCGTTCTGCATCGGTCACAAAATAAGGGGAGAGATAACCGCGATCAAATTGCATCCCTTCGACCACGTCTAAAGTGGTTTCCAGTCCTTTGGCTTCTTCCACGGTGATCACGCCTTCTTTACCGACTTTTTCCATGGCTTCGGCAATGATTTCTCCGATGGTTTCATCGCTGTTAGCAGAAATCGTCGCCACCTGGGCAATTTCTTTGCGGCCTTTGGTGGGTTTAGCCAGCTTGCCAAGTTCTTCCACTGCAGCATCCACGGCTCTTTCAATACCGCGTTTAATGGCCATAGGGTCATGACCTGCTGCCACCATTTTAGCGCCTTCGCGAAAGATGGCTTGAGCTAAAACCGTTGCAGTGGTGGTTCCATCACCGGCAACATCGCTTGTCTTGCTAGCGACTTCCTTGACCATCTGCGCACCCATATTTTCGAACTTGTCTTCGAGTTCGATTTCTTTAGCAACCGACACCCCATCTTTAGTGATGGTAGGGGCACCAAAAGACTTTTCTAAGACCACGTTACGACCTTTGGGGCCTAAAGTGACTTTGACTGCATTGGCCAGAACATTGACTCCTTCGAGGATTTTGTTCCTGGCTTCTTCTTTAAATTCGATAATTTTTGGCATAAAATTTCTCCTTAAATTTTGTTAGGGGTTTTTACCCTTAATCCTAATGAATAAACCTGAGTTTAAGCTTCAATGACGGCTTGAATATCACCTTCTTCTAAAATAAGGTAATCTTCTTCATCAATTTTAATCTCAGTACCGGCATAAGTTCTGAATAAGACACGGTCCCCTACTTTGACATCAATGGGAACAAGCTTGCCACTTTCATCGACTCGACCACTGCCAATGGCAACGACCTTGGCTTCCTGAGGTTTTTCTTTGGCACTGTCAGGAATGATGATTCCGCCTTTGGTTTTTTCGACTTCGTTTTCTCGTTTAACAATTACACGGTCACGTAAGGGCCGTACATTGAGCTTTTTAGCCATGGAGCCTCCTTAAAAGAGTTAAATGGTATAGAAATTCTGAAAAAAATAATGACTTATCTTTCAAACGTTGTATGCCTCGCAATATATGTCCAAATTTTAGCCTGTCAAGGCCTCCTCTAAAATTATTTTTATTTTTTAGATAGTTTTTCTTTAGCAATCCAATTAAACAGCCAAGCTCCTAACAGAATCGCTATCGCTGTCACCAACACAATGGGGCCAATGTGCCAAAAAAGCAGGTGCCAAAGCGCATCACTATGACAAGTTAAACGCATAGCAACCGCTGCAAAGGAAACCGCCGAAAGCCCCGCAAGGGCCCCCACTAAAATAGGCCGCAATACCGCTGCCCGTTTCAACAGAATAAAAATCAAAAAGGTAGGTAATATCACTAATAACAAGGTATGATTCATACATCCCCAACCTGGTAACCAGGCCTTGGCTGACCAACCCAAGTGACCTTGTCGTAAAAAAGTACTTAGAAAAATGAGACCCAGCCATAAAAACAGACTGAGACAAGCTAATAAGCGTAAGCCCCTGGGAGAAGATTCACCTGGGACACTGAGACTAAAAGCGCTAAAGGAGGCACTGAGCATCATTAAAAATAAAATCAACATTTCAAGAATGAAGGACCACTCGTAAAGACGTATGCTCAGGTCCGACCTTAAACCCCAAATAAAAATAGCCGCTAAAGTGATACCTAAAGATATCAGAAACCATAAAAGCAACCTAATTTTGTAGGGAGCAATACGTTTGACTGGCTTAGAGTCTTGAACAAGCTGCTTAATTAAATCTTGTGTTTTCATGGCGCTCCTCCCGCTTGGAGTTTTTTCCGCAAGCGTTTATAGGCACGATGAGCTGCCACTTTGACAGCGGACTCGTTCATGCTAAGTTTTTCTGCGGTTTGTTTTACCGAGTAATCTTGCAGCTTAAGCAGCTCAATAATTTCCCGTTGTTTTTGAGGTAAAGCTTCCAAAGCAGAAGCTAAACGGTCATTGAGACCCTGTTCGATGCTTTCCCGAAAGCTATCATCAATAGGATCAAAAGGCTCTTCTTCCCAAGTCAAGTATTCTCGATTGCGCCCACTTTTTCGAATAAAATCAATTAATTTATTGCGAGCAATGGCATTGAGCCAAGGTTTAAAAGGGCGGTCAGGCAAATAGGTATGTTTTGCACGATGCACACAAAGCAAAATTTCTTGCACTAAGTCTTGCGAATTTTCTAGCCGTCCAGTGGATCGAAGCATCCATTTCTCCAAATAAAGAGCGAGCGCTCTTAACAGCTTTTCATAAACCTCATGATCACCTTCCTGGGCTGCCAGCATCCATTGCGCCCATTGTTTTTCATGTTCGACCGTCAATAAGGTATCCTTTTTAAACTACGCAGCGAAAAGTGGAGGGGTTACTTTAAGGAAAAGTTTTAAGAGTAATCCAGCAAAGAGCTGTTATCGGCACTTCTCTTAAAAGCTTCGACGATTGGCTTCTTCCTCATAATACTTTTTATAAAGAATTTCCCATTCTGGGCTGCCTTCGTTGACCTTTTTACTTAAAGACCCAATCTTTTCTCTCACTTTTTCATCCATATCATCATCGACCTTAAAATAATCCTGTATTGCAACTTTGATAGTCTGTAGGGTTTTTTCTTCATCAGGGTAATCAACCAAATCATCGTCGTAAAGGCCATCCCAGATTAAATGAGCTAGATGAGAAATTCTTTCTTCACTGATACGCATGCTGCATCCTTTTTTATAATGGAAACTTTTCTTTTTTGGCTAATTCTCTTTTAATTTTTGTAAACAGTTCTCGTTCGTTTAAATGCCCTGCGGCAATTTGTGCACGATAAGTGTCTAAAAGCTTTTCAACTTTTAGATCGATCTGTTTTTCATCCTGAATATTTTTTTCGATAACTTGCTGAATTTTTTCTTGAAGCTTGGCTTCCGGAACTTTGGCCACAATGACCTGTTCACGGGTGATTTTTTTTAAGATATGTCCGCTTAATCGGGAAATCTGCTCTTTATTGAGTTTCATAAAAAAGAAATAGCTTAGCTTTAAAAAAAGTACAACTAGATTCCCGCTTTTGCTCTCCGCGGGAATGACTTCGCCAAGATAAAAATACTCCTGCTAAAGTATTTAAACAGGAACCATACCTTTAGGGTCTTTGATATTAGGAGACTCCGAATGATCGCTGGAAGTGGATTTATTTTTCTTTTCCGTCTTTTTTTCAGAAGCAATCGGAAAATACTCAAAAGAAAGCTCATCTTCTTTTAGATCAATTTCTACGCGGCCGCCTTTTTCTAAACTACCAAAGAGAATTTCTTCGGCTAAAACTTTTTTGATTTTATCTTGAATCAAACGGTTCATGGGTCGAGCCCCATTCAGTTCATCATAGCCCTGATCTGCCAACCATTTTAACACCGTAATAGAAACATCGAGATCGATCTTTTTTTCTAAAAGTTGAATTTCTAACTCGGCGATAAATTTTTCTACAACGTGTAAAATAATCTCCGAGGAAAGTGGAGCAAAAGGCACTACGGCATCGAGACGATTGAGAAACTCGGGACTAAAATGATCCTTAATGGATTTCATGTCATGGCCTTGATTGGTCACATTAGCAATCCCAATCTCCTTCTGTCCCAAAGTCCGTGAACCCGCATTGGTGGTCATGATCAAAATAATATTTCTGAAGTCGGCTTTTTTACCGTTGTTGTCAGTCAAGGTTCCGTAGTCCATCACCTGCAATAAAATATTGTAAATATCGGGATGGGCCTTTTCAATTTCGTCGAGTAATAAAACCGCGTGAGGTTTTTTGGCAATCTCATCTGTCAACAAACCACCTTGATCAAAGCCCACATAACCTGGAGGGGCTCCGATCAAACGTGAGACCGTGTGTTTTTCCATGTATTCACTCATATCAAAGCGCATAAACTCAATGCCCAAAACCCGCGCGAGTTGCTTGCTGAGTTCTGTTTTACCGACTCCGGTAGGTCCGCTAAAAAGAAAATTTCCAATGGGTCTATCTTCGTGACTGAGGCCTGCACGTGAAAGTTTAATCGCATTGACAACTTGAGCTACGGCCTCATCTTGACCAAAGAGGGTTTTTTTGAGTTCGGGCTCTAAATTTTTAAGCCGCTCTTTATCACTGAGTGATACATTGCGGGGTGGAATCCGCGCAATCTTAGCAACCATGGCTTCGATATCGTGCAGCCCAATCGTTTTTTTGCGTTGCGATTTGCTTTTAAGACGTTGGGCAGCCCCGACCTCGTCGATGATATCAATGGCCTTATCGGGAAGATGGCGATCTTGAATATGCTTGGCTGCAAGACGAGCTGCGGCTTCTAAGGCGGCTTGCGTATAACGCACATGATGGTGTTTTTCGAAACGCGACTTCAATCCAGATAAAATTTTAATCGTGTCCTGCACACTGGGCTCCGGTATATCAATTTTTTGAAAGCGACGATTGAGTGCACGGTCTTTTTCTAAAAGGCGATATTCCTGATACGTGGTGGGACCAATACAGCGGATCTCT
>JAUHYS010000159.1 GCA_030426445.1 bacterium | reverse complement strand
GTAGCTTTTTATTGTCACATTGGAACTCATTTGCTTTGAGCCCAAAGGCGCAAGGAATTCTTTTTGCTGCTTTTGCCTTAGCTTTTGCGATTAAAGTTCCGCTCTTTCCCTTGCATACTTGGCTACCCGATGCCCATACCGAAGCACCAACTGCAGGCAGTATGATTTTAGCGGGTGTCTTGCTTAAAATGGGGACTTACGGCTTTGTACGTTTTGCCATACCTCTTTTCCCCGATGCACTATTAGTAGCCAAGCCCTGGATTGCTACATTGGCAGTGATCGGAATTGTCTATGGTGCTTTGGTAGCTATGGTACAAAAAGATATGAAGCGCTTAGTGGCATATTCCTCGATTTCTCACTTGGGTTTTGTGATGTTAGGCTTGATGGCCTTAACACCTCAAGCGATTACAGGTGCGACTTACCAAATGGTCAACCATGGCTTAATCAGTGCAGGGCTTTTTTTACTCGTAGGTATGCTTTACGATCGTACGCATACGCGTTTGATTGCAGATTATGGGGGTATTGCCAAGCAGGTTCCACTTTACACTGTGATGTTCTTGATTTTAACCTTTGCATCAATTGCTTTACCCGGAACCAATAGTTTTGTTGGAGAGTTTCTGATATTATCCGGAAGCTTAAAGCCTTTACCTTATCAAACCTTATTTGCCACTTTAGGAGTCATCTTTGGAGCTGTCTATATGTTGTGGCTAGTTGAGCGAGTCTTTTTTGGGCCAATAAAAAGGGATTCGCTTAAGAGCTTAAAAGATATGAATTGGCGGGAAGTTCTCTGCATCGTTCCCATTATTATTTTAATTATTTGGATGGGTGTAAAACCCAATTTTTTTCTTTCTAAAATTGAAATGGCGACTCAGACTTTGACCCAACAAGTGACTAAAAGCAAATTGGCGGAGAGATAAAAAAATATGGTAGAGATAGAGCAAAATTTTAGTTTTTCTCAGCTTTGGGATTTGGGGTATCCTTTGTTGATTTTAGTCCTGGGTTCTTTTGCTGCTTTGATGACGAGTCTTCTTGCATCCAAACGGGTTTTTTTATGGACCACTATTGTCACTGTATTCAGTTTTTCCCTTTCTGCCTTAGGGGCTATTCTTCAAATTAAAAATAAAGTTTCTGGAGTTTTTTTCGGGCTTAACTTTGATGGCTATGGACAAGTTTTGTCAATATTCATTGCCTTGATTGGTGCCATGGTCACCATGATTTCCTATCATTATTGGTCACATCATGACGAGTCCTCTCAAAAAGAGATTATTCCTGAAACCTTGGCTCTCATGCTTTTTAGCGCAGTGGGCATGCAGTTAATGGTCTTTGCACAAAATTGGATCGTCTTTATCTTAGCTTTAGAAGTCATGAGTTTGGCGCTTTATATTTTAGTGGGTATTCGTCGGCATCAAGTCACTTCTGCAGAGGGAGCACTCAAATATTTTCTCTTAGGGTCAGTTGCTGCTGCTATTATGCTTTTGGGAATTTCTTTTCTTTATGGTGCTACAGGTAGTTTAGATATCACTAGTTTTTCTCAAGGCTATTCTAAATTATTTCTAACGGGTTATTTGATGGAGGGCATGGTCAAAGCAGGCCTTCTTTTAGTGGTCGTGGGTTTTGTTTTTAAAGTGGCTGCAGTGCCCTTTCATTTTTGGGCCCCCGATGTTTATGAAGCTGCACCCATGCCGGTTACGGGTTTTATGGCCACGGGTGTCAAAGTAGCTGCTTTTGGTGCTTTACTACGGGTATTGATGACAATTCTCCCAGAAGACGCTCTATATACTACAGACTTTTTAGTGATTTTTTTGGGAATGGTTTCTGTTTTGACTATAGTTATTGCTAATATTACGGCACTGCGACAAAAGTCACTCAAAAGAGTTTTAGCCTATAGCTCGATCGCTCATGCTGGTTATCTTTTATTGGGAGTGGTAACTTATATCAATGCTCATGCTGCTCAACAAGCCGCAACTCTACAAGCGATGCTGCTTTATTTAGGTGTTTACAGTTTATTGACGGTGGGTGCCTTTAGCGTTTTAACTGTTTTGTCGACAAAAAAAGAATTGGGTGATATCAGTGATCTCAACGGTCTTGCCAAATCACAGCCCCTTTTATCTGCGGCCCTCTCCGTTTTTTTGCTTGCCTTAGCAGGGATTCCTCCTCTGGGTGGATTTTTTGCAAAGTATTTCCTCTTTAGTCAGTTTATTGCCAATCATCTTTATAAAGCCGCTGTAATTGCTATTTTATTCAGTGCAGTTTCACTTTATTATTATTTAGCTCCAGTAGTCGCAATGTATTTTATGAAGCCTGAAGAGTCAGGGTCTTCTCTTACTGAAGCGAAAGTTCCTTTCTATTCTAAAATTGTGATTGTGGGAATGATGGCCTTAGTTTTTTATACAGGTATGTTTCCACAAGGTCTCATGGGGCTTTTGCAAAATCTTTTTTAATTTTCAAACGCCCCCTGTCCCTCCTTCCCTCATACATGCGGGAGATAAAATAGGAATCTCAAGAGGGGGGACTGCTATCCATCTTCCTTTAATAATATCCCCTTCGAAAAAATACCGTAAAAAATCCGCCGTGAACGAAGCCAACAAACCCGTACTGTTTGAACGAAGCGAAGCTGAGTGAGTTTACGGGTTTGGGCGAAAGTGAATAAGGATTTAGGTATTTTATTCGGGGGAAAAGGGTCCTTTTCTTTGTTACTTTCTTTTTGACCCATAAAAAAGAAAGTAAAAGAATTTTTTACTTGGTTGTCACAAAAATGTCACAAAACTATGTTTCTTTATAAAATATCTAAAAGCTGATTAAAAAAAGTTATTTAGAAAAGTATAACTATAAATAAGGATAAAACAGTTATGAATTGGAATCTTAATAAATCTATTCGCAAAAGCATCCTTTGTAGTATTGCGACCAGCTGTTTGCTTGCTTACAGTTTTTCCGGTCAAGCAGCTACTGCAGTAGATGCTAATTTAATAGCTTACAAAACAGTCAGTGGGGTTACTGGAAACCTCAATAGTATTGGTTCGGACACACTTAATAATCTTATGACTTATTGGGCTGAGGGCTTTAAAGCTCAATACCCTAATGTTAATATTCAGATCGAAGGAAAAGGTTCTTCAACAGCTCCTCCGGCTTTAATCGAAGGGACTTCGCAATTAGGACCTATGAGTCGCGCGATGAAGTCTTCGGAAATCGACGCTTTTGAGAAAAAGTTCGGTTATAAACCTACTGCAATACCTGTAGCGATTGATGCTTTAGCCGTATATACCCACAAGGATAATCCCGTTAAAGGTCTTACCTTACAACAAATTGATGGTATTTTTTCTAGCACCCGTAAACTCGGTGGAGAAGAAGTCAAAACTTGGGGTCAATTAGGTCTAACCGGTTCGTGGGCCAATAAGCCAATCTCTGTTTATGGTAGAAATAGTGCTTCGGGAACCTATGCTTACTTTAAAAAAGTCGCTTTAGAAAAAGGTGATTATAAATCAACGGTGAAAGAACAACCCGGATCTTCTTCGGTGGTTCAAGGTGTCGCTAGTGACCTGGGTGCGATTGGTTATTCAGGAATTGGTTACAAGACTTCAGGTGTGAATGCCGTTGCCGTCGGGAAAACTTCATCTGACTTAGCTGAACCGAGCGTAGAGAATTCAGTGAGTAATAAATATCCCTTGTCTAGGTTTTTGTATGTTTACGTCAATAAAAAGCCAGGGCAGCCTTTAGATAAGCTTACTAAGGAGTTTATTACTTTTGCCTTATCTAAGGAAGGTCAGCAAATTGTCGTTAAAGATGGATATTTTCCATTACCCTCAAGTCTTGCACAAAAATCACTTCAACAACTATAGTAAAAACAGCATCTTTGGACAGTGAAGCAGAAATTCTTTTTATAAGGGTTTCTGCTTTTTTTATTTTATTCTTTTTCTACTTTTCGTTATGCCTTCAAGGCAATTTTATTGAGTATGAGTAATGAGTAAAGAAAAGACATCTTCAAATTTGAATTCCGCATACCGTTATAAAACCTCACGACGGATTTTATGGATAGACCGTTGTATGAACTTTTTGATTAGCAGTGGTGGTATTTCAATTATTTTGGCGGTATTGGGAATCTTTGTTTTCATTTTTTCACAGATCTTTCCTCTTTTTACTCATGCAAAAATCAAGAAGGGACCTACCTTACAGTTAAAACCAGGTAATTATTCCCTAATGGGAATGGACGAATGGGGTGAGCTACCTTTTTTTGTCAATGATCAAGGGGAACTCTATTTTGCGGATATCCCTCAGCGCTCTGTTAGAAAACCAGATTTGGTGGCTCAAGACAACGAAAAAATCAATGCCTTTAACTATCATGCAAATAGTCAAACTCTGGTTGCAGCATTTGAAGGAGCTGATTTCAAACTCATTAATATAGAGTATCAACCAGATTTTTCTGGGGAAAAACGCAAAATTACTGTCAATACCTCTATCTCAGAAAAAATACCTCTTTTGTCTCAAGATA
Source organism: bacterium (assembly GCA_030426445.1). Lineage (GTDB taxonomy): Bacteria > UBA10199 > UBA10199 > DSSB01 > DSSB01 > JACKPJ01. Next base: position 975 of record JAUHYS010000159.1, on the reverse strand, counting down.
GTCATGTTGCAGAAGAAAGGGTTCCTTTGCAGGTGTCTGCAATCGAAATGGGACAAAAGGGAGATTCTATTTTACTGTCAAGCCTTATCCAAAAAGCAGACTCTCAGCCCGCTCAAGTTTGGGCGACTCTTGTCGAAAAACAAGAAAACATGTTGGGAGAGACTTCCCTTCAGTGGAAGGTAGCTTGGAATTTAAGCGATCAGGTTTCAGGCAAAGTAAAATTTATTCGCGTTAACGAAACAGGCGATGTGTTGTTAGTCGCAAATGATGAAGGTAGAATTTATTATTTTAAAAAAGAGAACGATGTTTTAGCATTGAAACAAAGCTTTCAACCTTTTTCAGAACAAGAGTCTCCTCAGATCCAGAGCCTTGATTTTATCTTGGGGGGAGTTTCAGTTTATTTAAGCCATGCCAGTGGAGAAAACATTCTTTACAGTCTTTATCTGCAAAAAAATAAAAAAACAAAAGGAGAAGAGCGTCTTTTTGGAAAAACGAAGACCTTTCCTCTATTAGAAAGCCCGCCGACTTTTTTTGATAAGAGTTTGCGTAATAAGGCTTTTATCGTGGGCAATCAGGACTATGCTTCTTTACGTTATGCAACGACTGAAAAAGTTAGGTGGGAAAGCTCTCTACCTTTTCAGCCTGTTTTGGCGAGCCTTTCGAGAAAATACCATAAGATGGCCTTTTTGGATAAAGAACAACGGCTTTATCTTTATGATTTGGAAGACCCTCATCCCGAAGGAGGTTGGCAGGCTTTTTTTGGTAAGGTTTGGTACGAAGGTGCAGCAAAACCCGACTATGTTTGGCAGTCTACGGGAGGTACTGACAGTTTCGAGTCTAAACTTTCGTTGGTTCCCCTTATTATCGGGACACTCAAGGGTACTTTTTATGCTCTCATTTTTTCTGTTCCCGTAGCGCTTTTAGCAGCTCTTTACACCTCTCAGTTTTTACAACCACGACTCAAAAAATATATCA
>JAUHYS010000158.1 GCA_030426445.1 bacterium | reverse complement strand
TTACCTGTTTTATTATTTGCAATTCATTGCTGCGGATTCCTTCGCTCCCCAAAATGCCGTTTACTATTATCGTCAAGCGGCTTTTAATACGGCAAGGGGGCGTCTTCAACTTAAAGAAGCTATCGGAGCCCACCCTCCTCAGAAAGGCCCTTACATTGTTTGCTACTTTCAGATCTTAAACTGGACCCAGTATCTGGGCAACCAACCTCGGCTTTGTACAGGCTTTGACAAGCAACTTCGCGTGAGTTTTACGCTTAACGACCAACTTGCCCCCGAAGGCATTGTACGTGAGTTACAAATCAACGATTACTCAATTGAACGCAAAAGTTTTTTAGGAGAAAAACTGGACCGCGGGTCCATGCAATTGAACTACTTGAGCCCTTCAGAAAAAATTTGGCGTAGCTTTAAACTGGTATCCATTGATGAAACTTACGAACGTGAAGTCCAAAAAAAACGCTTTCGAGTAGTGGAAAGTCTCACAAGAGATGAAAAGGGTATCATTAAACGCATTACCGAATCCCCTTTAGAAGTGTATGCCCGCCCCGACCAATTTGCCGCTTATAATCAGGAGGGAATTTTAAAAAACGTGCCCAGACAGCAACTTAAGGCCTTTGTATTTCCTAAAAAGTTATCACTTAAAGCTTATAATGCTAAAGGGTTGCCGACTTGGATTAAGCCCGGGGAAATTCCTTGATAAAGACACTTTGCTCAGGGCGATTCATCTTCCATTTTTAAAAATAACTGAATTATGCAATGGGCACTTGATAAACTATAGTTTATTAAGTATAGTTAATAAACTATAGTTTACTAAATAAACTTTATTAAGTATAGTTTATGTTAAAAGATTTAAAAATATCACAAATAAAAAAATTATTAAAAGTCAGCCAAAAAAGTCCTTTTGCAACTAAGAATTATCCCTCTCGGGGACAAACCGCCGTACAAGAAATTTATCAAACTTCCTCCGGCAAACTTTTTTTAAAAAAAAGCTCCCCTCGCAATCACTGTGAATGTCAAATTGATCCTCAAACCGGTTCTATTGCTGAAAGAGAATTTTGGGCTTTTCAATTGGCTCATGCATTGCAATTGAATGTTCCCTACTTATGGCTTTTGGATAAAAATACAACGGTTCAAATTTGGTTGGACATTCCTGACGCTAGACTTTTTGCAACTTCCTTTGGAAAACTCTCATTAAAAGCCATTAATGTCTTTGAATGTGCATTATTTGACTGGCTAACCGGACAAGTCGACCGGCATGATGCTAACTACCTCTATGATTTTGTTCAACAAGAGATTATTCTCATTGATTCCGCACACTCTTTTCTAAAATATGAAGGCTCCATTCCTGATTATTTAAAGTATTTTGAGATAGGCTTCTCCAAGCAATTAAATGGAACCCTCTTCAGCCCATTTCAAGAAAGACTTAAAAAACTCTCGACTCAACAAATCAACAAACTGGTTCCATTGAAAAATCAGGAAGAAAAGCAGGCTCTCCATCAACGTTGGAAACAATGCAAAGAAGTTAAGAGTATTCAAGCAATTATTGATTTATACCGAGGAGAACGCAGATGAACTCACAAGAAATCGATGAATTGATCAATGCACTTCAATTATCTATCGACACTAAAATCCAACAGTATAAAGCTGAATCAGGGACGCTGTTGATTTCTTTTGCCAACAAAATAGGAAAAGACAATCGTTTAAAAGATTTTATTTTAATAAGTGGTGCACAAGTCAAAAAGGATAGATCGATTACTCTTTCATTAAAGGAAATCTCTCCCCATTTGACAGGATTTTTAATGTTGTCGCGACTAGCTCCAAAGTATGTCCAAAAAATTACAGAGCTAGATACACGTTTTGAAAAATTAGCAGAAAAAATCACTCAAGCAGAAAAGGAACTTAACCCAGCGACGATTCTCTCGATTGAGCAAGCCTCTCAAATCATCGAACAAACCATTAAGAGAAAAAAAATGACCTTACGAGAGCTCTCTCAAAAAACGGGGTTAACTCAGGTCTCCCTGAGTCATTTCAAATCAGGCAAGGATATCCGCTTAAGCAATTTTTTGAAAATTGCAGAGGCCTTAGACCTCAAGGTTACAATTCAATAATTTTTAATTATACGAGTATTTTTGACACCTGTCAAAAAAAGTGGCGTGCTTAGTCTGATGAAAAAATTTCAACGCTATCTCTTTCAGCAGGTTAAAAAGGATTATCTTAGTAGCGAAGGTATCCGAGTTGCCCCCGCTTGGCTCTTATTAAAAGATTGGGTTTAAACCACTCCTTTATTCTTCTTTAGCTCTGCATGCCATTTCCAGATCATAAATAGACAAGGGTAAATGAGAAGTTCGAGTAAAAAAGAAGTGAAAATCCCACCGACCATGGGGGCCGCGATACGCTTGGTCATATCCGCACCGGACTCATAGGTAGCCGCCCACATAATCGGCATCAAACCCAAAAAGGTTGTGAGCACGGTCATAACCTTAGGACGAATACGTTTCACGGCACCTTCCATCACCGCCTCTTGCAAGTCTTGTATGTTTTGTAATTTTCCCTTTTTTTTATGGTCTTCGTAAGCCAAGTCCAAATAAAGTAACATCACGACACCGGTTTCGGCATCCACTCCTGCCAAAGCGATCAGCCCTACCCACACGGCCATGCTCATATTATAATCTAAAAAATAAAGTAGCCAAAAAGCACCAATCAAGGAAAAAGGCACAGCTAAGAGAACGATAAAAGTGCGTATCCAAGATCGCGTATTGAGATAGAGTAAAAAAATAATGATGAAGAAGGTAATAGGGATAACATAAAACAGCCTGGCTTTCGCACGTTGTAAAAACTCATGCTGTCCACTGATCGTATAAGTATAGCCCGTGGGAAATTTGATTTTTTCATCCAATACATTCCTGAGCTGTTCCACATATTGACCCATTCCTTGCTTTGATTCTAAATCGATAAATACCCATGAAGTCAGTAAACCATTTTCATCCTTAATCATTTGAGGGCCGCGATTGATTTTAAATTCGGCAATTTCTTCTAAAGGAATTTGTTTTTTATCCGAAACCGCAACCAAAGAACGCTTGAGTTGTTCTAAATCCTGACGAAAGCTGGTTTGATAGCGCATGTTGATACCAAAACGCTCCCGCCCTTCTACGGTGGTAGTCAGTTGATGCGAACCAATCACACCCTCCACCACGCTCTGGGCATCCTCGATGGTCATGCCATAGAGTGAAAGCTTGTCCCGTTTGATTTTGATGTCCAAGTAATAAGCTCCTAAAGACCTTTCCGCAATAGCCGAGCGCACTCCAGGAATCTTTTGGGCGATCTCTTCGACTTGAAGAGCAAGCTCTTCGATTTTTTTTAAATCATCCCCAAAAATCTTCACTCCAACGGGAGTCCGTATCCCCGTGGTCAACATATCGATGCGGGTTCTAATCGGAAAAATCCACGCATTGGGTGTTCCGGGGAGTTTTACCCGTTGATCGAGCTCTGTAATCAATTCCTCCCAGGTCTTGCGTTTCTGCTCTGGCCAAAAAACGCGCAAAGGTTTTTTAAGTACTTCCGGAGCCCAGGAAGAATACCAACGCTCATGATAGACTTGAGGCCATTCTTCTTGAGGAAAAAGCTGAATCACGGTTTCCACCATGGACAAAGGAGCCGGGTCGGTTGCTGTATCCGCACGGCCCACTTTACCAAAAATCGTTTTAACCTCGGGCATATTTTTTATGAGTTTATTTTGTTGCTGCATCCAATTGCGCGCGGTTTCGATGGAAATACCGGGCAAGGTCATGGGCATGTAGAGAATGTCTCCTTCGTTTAAAGGAGGGAGAAACTCTTCGCCTAATTGAAAATAAACCGGAACGGTTGCCAATATGAATAAGCCCGAAACGATGATGGCAACGACACGAAAGCGCAGAACAAATTTTAAAACCGGTGTATAAACCTTAAAGAGCAATTGACTAATCGGGTGTTTTTCTTCGCGGTAAATTTTTCCTCTTCCCAAAAAATTGAAAAATGTATTTTGTTTTTTGCCTTTTGCAGGACTTGTTTTCGGTTCTTTAATTAAAAGAATAATCAAAGGAGGTGCCAGGGTAACGGATAATAAGGCAGCGAAAAACATCGAGGCGTTTTTAGTAAAAGCCAAGGGTTTAAACAGATAACCCTCCTGACCCTGTAAAACAAAGATAGGGGTAAAAGAAACCGCGATCACCAATAAAGAATAAAAAACCGGGCGGCCAACTTGCTGACAGGCATGCAGTAAAACCTGACTGAGTTTTTCCTTTTTACCTGCCTCTTCCCACTTTTCTAATGCCTTGTGGGCATTTTCGATCATGATGATAGATGCATCCACCATGGCACCGATGGCAATGGCAATGCCTCCCAACGACATAATGTTGGCGGAGATACCTAAATAATACATGGGAATAAAAGAAAGCATCACCGCAATTGGCAATGTGATGATGGCGACAAGAGAAGACCGCAGATGCCAAAGAAAAATGAAAATCACTAAGGCGACTACCAGCATCTCTTCGAGTAGTTTAGTCGTTAAGGTTTCAATAGAACGGTTAATGAGTTGAGAGCGATCATAAGTGATCACTAATTCACTTCCCTTGGGCAAAGACTTTTCGATCTTTTTAAGTTCTTGCTTAACCCTTTTAATCACACTATCGGCATTTTCCCCATGGCGCATCACCACAATGCCTGAGACCGCTTCGCCTTGGCCATTGAAGTCGCTCGCTCCACGACGAATTTCAGGCCCTAGGGTAATCGTCGCAACATTTTCTAATAAAACCGGTGCCCCCTGAGCGGTTGTTTTGAGATTAATTTTTTTTATATCCTCGATCGATTGAATATAACCCAGCCCCCGCACAAAATATTCCCGCTCACTCATTTCCAGGATACGGCCACCGACATCGCGGTTGGAGGCCTTCACCTTATCCGCCACTTGTTTCAAAGTAAGACCATATTGCGCTAAAGTATTGGGGTTGATTTGAATCTGATACTGTTTTTGAAAACCACCCACTGTCGCCAATTCGGCGACACCCGGGATGGCTTCGATGAGGTAACGGAGTTTCCAATCCTGAAAAGCTCGCAGACCCTCAATGGAGTTGTTCCCACTGCGATCCACAAGCGCATAACTCAAAATCCAACCCACGCCTGTGGCATCCGGGCCTAAAACGGGTTGGGTGCCTTCGGGGAGTTGCCCTTGAATTTTACTTAAGTATTCCAGTACGCGGGAACGCGCCCAATAAAGGTCCGTCCCTTCTTCAAAAATCACATAGACAAAACTGGTCCCAAACATGGAATACCCTCGTGCCACCCTTGCCTTGGGTGCAGATACCATCGCACTGACAATGGGATAAGTGATTTGATCCTCGATGAGATCCGGAGAGCGGCCTTTCCAATCTGTTTTAATAATCACCTGTGGATCAGAAAGGTCGGGAATGGCATCGATGGGAATGTTTTTAAACGCAAAGAG
>JAUHYS010000157.1 GCA_030426445.1 bacterium | reverse complement strand
AAGGATTGCAGTTGAGTCGTCACCTTTTCAACAAGGGGCTTGAGAGTGTCGTTGCCAGCCACTTCGCTGAGCTGCTTGCCCACTTTTTCTAAATAGCGCTTTAAGTCCACTCCTTGATTGCGGAGAAATTTTCGGCCAATGAGGTCCATGGCCTGAACGCCGTTGGTGCCTTCATACAAGGATGCAATTTTAGCGTCCCGCATGTATTGTTCCGCAGGGTAATCTTGGATATAACCATAGCCACCATAGGTTTGGATGGCGAGTTCCGTGACACGAAAGCCCATGTCCGAACCAAAGGCCTTACAAACCGGGGTCATGAGACCAGCATAGCCGAGGTATTCTTTTTTGGTTTCTTCATCGGGATGATGCCAGGCATGATCCACAAAAATTGCAGTTTCTAACATCATGGCGCGGAGCCCTTCGATATAAGCTTTTTGGGTCATGAGCATGCGCCGCACATCGGGGTATTCGATGATGAGTTGGCCATTGCCTTGCACGCGTTCCTTGGAGTATTGCAGGGCGTGTTCGTAAGCCGAACCGCCAATGGCGACGTTTTGTTGACCGGTGGCAACACGGGCTTCGTTCATGAGGTGGAACATATACTTCATACCCTCGCTTTGCTTTCCGATCAGGTAGCCGACGCATTTGCCTTCGTCTCCAAATTGTAAAAGACAGGTGGGCGAGGCCTTGATGCCCATTTTGTGTTCGATGGAAACGAGCTTGACGTCGTTGTCTTCCCCAAGGCTGCCGTCTTCGTTGATGCGGGTTTCAGGAACGATAAAGAGCGAGATCCCTTTGGTACCAGGGGCGTCGCCTTCCACCCGGGCCAGCACCAAGTGAATGACATTTTCAGAAATATCTTGTTTACCGCAGGTGATGAACATCTTGGTGCCTTGGATTTGATAAGAACCATCGTCGTTCTTTTTGGCCGTGGTGGTTAGGTCACCGACCGCGGTTCCGGCTTGGGGCTCGGTGAGGCACATGGTGCCCGTCCATTTTCCGGAAATCATATTGGGAATGTATTTTTGTTTTTGTTCTTCGGAACCAAACTCTTCGATCAAAGAGCAGTCTCCACGGGTGAGGAGGTTGTAAAAGCAAAAACTCACACAAGCTCCCATGACAAATTCTGCTGCTGAGATGTTGATAGTTGTGGGGAGCCCGAGGCCACCGTACTCGGCGCTGAGATCAATGCCGCTGAGACCGTTTTCGCAAAACTTTTGATAGACTTCCTTAAAACCCTCGGGAAGCTTAACTGTGCCATCAACCATTTGGGCGCCGACGCGATCGCCATGCTCATTGAGAGGCGCGATTTCGTTTTTGGCAAATTTGAGGGCTTCTTCTAAAATCGAAAGGTACATTTCAGCGTTTTGGCCTTCAAAGCGTGGAAATTGGCTGAGTTGTTCTACCTTGAGAAAATCATTGAGAGTGAATTTTAAATCTTCGAAATCTACTTTGTATTCCATGATATTTTTGTCTCCTTTTTTTATAGTATAGCTGTTTATGGGGAGCTTTTCTTTATCAGAACTTGCTTCTTAAGCACAAGAGCTGATTTACTTTCTTTTTGCATGGCCAAAAAGAAAGTAACAAAGAAAAAGGCCACCCCTTAAAAAATTTCTAAAACCTTTGTATTTTAAGGCTTCGCCCTGCAAACTCGCCCCGATAAACGTGGCTCAAACAGTGCAGGGCTTTCTAAGCCTAAAAATACTGCAGGTTTTTACGAAATTTTTTAAAAGGGGTTAATTTTATCCGGAGGGCAAGCATAGTCCTCCCTCTTGAGATACCTGTTTTTTCTCCCGCATGTTTGCGGGAAGGAGAGACAGAGGGGGTTTGAATTAGGCGTGTTGCTTGCTGCGCCTTAAATTTCTTTCATCTCCGCGAAGGTGGTGATCCAATAAGTGTTTCCTATAGAAAACAATATGTTTTCTAAAATAAAGTCTTTAAGAAACAAAAAAAACTAAAAAACCGATAATATATTTAGAAAACAGTGATTATTTTAATCAAAGTGTTTTCTAAACTAACTAATAAATTAAAATTATTAAAATTTTTTAGGTGAATCATGGGTAAGGAAGTTCAAAATTTACAAAACATTCTCAGACCTTTTATTGAGGTAGATCGCGATGGCGATCTTGAGCTCGATGGTCGAGAGCAAAGAAGATTTAATCGTCTCGCCAAAGAGGTCGGTTTAGGTAATATTCGTCATATTAGTCGAAAGATTTCCGATGAATTTATTCATCGCAATGGTAAGATTGATTTGTCTGAATACCTGGCCTGGCGTGGCGAGACGGGTATGGCCAAAGGCGTACAGCGCTATTTTAAAAATCCACATTATCAAACGGCTCTCGAATATTCTATTTTTAAAATTGATCACAAAAAAGAAAAGAGCCGTGAAGCCCTGGCCGGACTTTTGTCTAGACGCATTGAGCGATTTGCTAAAATTTCCTGTGAGGATGGGACTTGTAAGGACATTTTAACAACAGAGTTAAAAAAACTAGGGACTAGTTATAAGCAGCGGGTTCTTATTTCTGCAAAAATAAAAGACCCAGAAAAGCGTTTAGAATTTATTCAGGGTCTCAAGCAGGCTCTAGATTTGGCTGACAAAGAAAAGGTCATGGATTCATTGCAAGGGGCCTTGGATGATCCGATAAGATCGAAAGATCGTTTGGCAAAATTCTCTCCGCAATTAAAAGAACAAGCTGAAATGTTGATGAGTTTGGGGCTTTCTGGAAAAGAAAGTCTTGGCTATCTCCTAGATGGCAAGGCAGAGATTGATTTTGAGAACTTTGAAGCCAAGCTGAAAGCTGTTCAAAGCATGGGTTTAAAGTCTAGGCAGGCTGCTGTGTTGATTTTAAAGAATGAAAACTTACGCAGTGATCGACTGAGTGTGCGGCATGTCAAAAATTTTGCTCGTGTGCAAAAAATATTGAGTTTTGAAAGAGGGCAGACCGATATTTTTAAAACCTTGTCTCGCTTGCCCGTGGAGTCGGATCCAGATTTGATTTTACGCATTGTCAAAACGGCTCGGCAACAATTTATCATAGATAAAAAGTTCAAAGCTAAATATGTGTTAATCGATTGTTTAACCCAGCTTTCTCCGCATATCAGAACACCTTTGGCCAGTTTAGAAAAAGCTATGTCGATTTTAGATAAGGAGTTTAAGCGTGTACCTTCGCGGTTTTATAACTCTCTACTCAGAGATATGGTGGTTTGTGGAAAGAAGCCCGAAGTCATCGAAGAAGCTGCGCAAAGCTTACACCGTTATTTTCCGACTGAGGAATCACGAAAACATTTAACCCGAAAATTATTGGGTAAAAAAGACTGGGTTAATTTTCTGTTTTTTGTGGGATATCAAAAAGAAGATCTCAAAAAACTTGAACAAAGTATGAGGCCTGAAGGCATTGGCGAGCGGCTGCTTCAAGATGCGCTTTACCTGAAGCAAAAGCATCGCGTGCATCGTTTTTTTCGCTATAAACTCGAGACAGTGGAGATTTTAAAGCAAGGGCAAAATCCGAAGCCTGGGCAAAAAGTGGTGAATGTTTTTTCTGCTTATGCCGATCACAATAATGCCTTTGCCGACCTTCATGAATTAATTCAAGGCCTTCATGATCAAGGCTATGCCGTGCAGCACCGTGAGCTCAAACGTCCGCGAGCGGCCTTGCGTTGGATGCGTTTTCATCAGGAGTTTGCGTCCCGAGAGGGCATTGTTTTATCAGGCCACGGCCACACTACAGGGATGACTTTTGGTAATTATCAAGATTCTTTGCAAAAGCTGGAGGCCAACCAAATAGATACGCTGCGTGAGATGCTCAGCTTTGTGAAACCCGGTGGCTTTGTGATTTTGGATTCTTGTAGCACTGGTAAAGGAGAGGATAGCTTGGGCGCATCCATGGCAAAGATGGCTCCCCAGGTGGAGGTGCAGGCCCATGGCTGTGACGCAGCGAGTAAGTTTGAGTTTAACCAAGCGCGTCCGCGAATGCTTTCTCTCTGCCACGATGAAAGTGGAAATTGGGATAACGCATATCAAGAGTCCCGTATCTTTAATGTGATGGCCAATAGAACGGTGTAAAAATATACGACGGCCATTTGTCATGCCCGCGGAGCTGGTGATCTATAAATTACCAAGTACAGTGGGTATTTTAGTATTTCCCTAGCTTTCATATCTATAGGAAAGTTGGGGAATTTTGGAGTTTACTTTTTAGCTTTTTAGCCGCGGCCTTCTTGCGTAGATATTCCAATTTTGTCTCAATAACCTTTGATTTTGTCTCAATAACCTTTAATTCTGCCTCAATAACCTTTAATTCTGCCTCAATAACCTTTAAAAGCTCAGCACCCTTTTCAGAAGCCGCAAGCTTCTTAAAATAAGCAACGCCTTCTGAGTATCTTTTAAGCTCCACATAGCAAATGCTAAGATGGCTGATTGTCTTCTCTTTATGATTGCCTTCACGGATTTGTTTTTGGGGGCCTGCTAGGCTGCGTTCATAAAATGCCCTCAGTTGATCTGGAGAACTCTCTTGATGGATCAGGTAATTTCTGTAGTTTGAAAAAAACTCAGTAGGCTTGTTTAGCCATAACCCTTCTAAAAAATCCTCTAAGGCCTGTTTTTGGCTCTCCGATTCGAGTTTAGCTAATTCGCTGATGCTATCGGCTAAGTCGCTGACTAATAGAGGGTCATCAGATAAATCGAGATCACGGATGGCCTCGATCAGACATTGGGCGGCCTCCTCAAACTGGTTTAGTTTGATTAATAAATCTGTTTTAGCTGTGTAACTCAAATCTCTATAAAAACCGTCTTTCTCGATGACCTCGTCATAGATGGCTATTGCCGCATCATGAAGCTCAAGTTGTTCATATAACTCTCCTAGAGGATAAATATGTCCTAGAAAATCAAGACTTCTTTTGGTGCGATAAAATTTTGGCCATAAGGTCTTAGCATTGGAGGGCAAAGAGCAGTGATAAGTCGTTTTTGTATTCCCAGCCAGGCCAGTGTCCTGAGTCAGTGTGGTCTCAAATTTGACCAGGGGCAAGTGAGCTAATTGCCAAGTCATGCTCTCTACTTTTTGCTTTGCCCTTTCGCTTAGTTGAGGTCCTTGCGTGAGTTGCAAGGGCCCGGCTCCCTCAAAGCGGACATCCTGAAAAATTTTGGATAAGTGCGGTATCATGGGCTCAAGCGAGTTGAGTGCTGTGTGGAGGGCTTGTTGTCCAGAAGGGCTTTGTAGAAATTGAAATTCAGACAGATGGTCGTCCAGCTTTAAATCTAGTGGAATTATAGTTGCAGCCTTGGAACCCTTAGGTCCATTTATAAGAGCTTCTCCTCTGTTGATGTCAAAAGTGACGATATATTGACTATCTTGAAAACGATAGCTGGCACTCATGCCAAGATAAGTCCAGTGAACCGCTAAGCTCCAGTTGGGATGCTTTGATAAAATTTGGTGAAACATGCTTTGTTTTTTTTGTTGATAGATGCGATCAAAGGTATTGCGGCTTGCGTCACTAAAGTCGTG
>JAUHYS010000156.1 GCA_030426445.1 bacterium | reverse complement strand
CTCTAAAAAAAGAAAACATCGAACGTTATGATAAAATCAATCAATTCATTCGATCTTATACAGATGCAATTAACCAAATGAATGAATACTCGAGTCTACAAGCCAAAATTATTCAGCAACAAATGATCACCAAGCGGCAAAACCTCAAAGAACTTAACTCAAAAATACTCCAAGACCGTTATAAAGAACTCGAAGCCCATCAACTCGAACTCAATCAATTAGGCAAAGATGCCCGTATTAAAAGTTTGGAAGCACGCGACCGAAGTAAAAGTGCCGAAGCCAAGATTAGTGATGCCCAACGTAATATGATTATCGTTGTCCTGTTAATGTTATTTTCGGGCTTGGGTTTAGGCTTTGTTTCTCCGAGTGTGGTAACCGCCCCTTTTAAAAAAATGGTCCAAGCCATTAATGAAGTCCGAACCGGAAAACTCAACATTTCTATCCCTGTGGGAGCCGATGACGAAATCGGCGAAATTGCAAAGTCACTCAATAACATGATCACCGAGCTGCGCGAATTTGATGAAATGAAGATCAAACGCATTGCTTTTGAAAAGCGTCGCTTTGTCACTTTGGCCAATATGGTAGATTATGGCGTCCTGGTGCTCAAACGTGAAGGCGTCATCGAGTTTATTAACACACAGCTCTACCTCTTATTAAAGTGCGATACAAAAGAAATTGAGGGTTACCGCATTGAACACACTCCGCTACCACAAGAAATCAAAGACTTTCTGGTTGAATGCCTCAATACCAAAGAAAAAATGGACAACCGTGAACTTTCTATCAGTTTAAAACGTAAAAAGGGAGAAAAGTTTATGGTTGATTTACTCGTCGATACTGCGATGGTGCGCACCCATACTGGAACCATTGTCAATATTATTGTTACATTTGAAGAAAAAGATACTCATGTCGATCGAGCCTTTTTAGCAAGGAGCTCTTCTCTTAAAGAAGAAGAGGAAGATAAAAATAATTAAACAGACCTTCCACCATGATGAACCATAAAAACCAAAAAATGCTTCACGCTATTTGCGCCTTGCTTGTATTAATCTTTTTTTCTGCATGCACGAAGCCTAGCCAGCACCCTTTGACAGAGACTTCCGTATTTCCTAAGCAGTTCAAAAATAAAGTCCCTAAAGACATCCAAGGAAATAGCGCCTTTGATTATATTCTTTCCAGAAAACATCTTCTTGCTGAAAACTATCCCGCAGCCCTCAAAGCTTTGGAGGAAGCCTTAAAAAAAGATCCTAGCTCGGCTTATCTTCATGCCACGTATGCAGAACTCTTGGTAGAAGAACAAAAATTAGAAAAAGCTCAAAAAGAAGCTGAAATCGCTTTGCATAAAGAACCTCAAGAGGCAAAATACCATCTCTTGTTAGGGCAAATTGCTTTTCTCCAACAACAGCACCCTAAAGCCATTAACTATTATAGAACTTGTTTGCGGCTGGACTTTCAGGAAGAAAACTGCCTCTTGCAACTTGTCAAAACTTATATCAACTTAAACAAAAACAGAAGTGCCATCCTGGTACTCAATCAGTTTATTCAAAAAAACCCTCGGTCTTTAACAGCGCATTCTCTTTTAGCTTATCTTTATCAACAAGAAAAAAATATCCAGCGCGCCATCAAGACTTACCAAAAAATGTTAATCATTGATCCAAGTTACTTACCCGCTGCTGCCCGATTGGCTCAGATTTACCTAAAACAAGACCAAAAAAAAAATGCTTTAGAACTGTTATTAAAATTAGAAAGAAACGCTCCCAAAGACCTGGCAACGCAATTAAAAATCGGTATTCTCTTTTATGATCTCAATCAATTTGAAGAAGCCATTTTAAGATTTCGTCGTGTCTTGCAGTTGTCACCCTATGACCATCGTATTCGCTTCTATTTAGGACTGCTTGAAGCCGAAAATAAAAATTACACCATGGCGCTCAAGCATTTAGAGGAAATTCCAGAGAGTTCGACCTTTTATCAAGATGCTCAGATACGCCGGATGATTCTTTTTGGTATCAAAAAATCTTATGACAAGGGTATCCGCATTGGCAAAGAAATGCTCTTAAAATATCCTGATAACTCTGCTGTTTACGAAACCCTCAGTTCGCTTTATCAAAAAAAAGGTGACAACACCAAAGCCTTTGCAACTCTAGAAACTGGACTCAGTCAATTTCCCGATAATGTTGAGTTACTTTTTACAAAAGCCTTGCTCCTGGAAGAAACCGGAAAATGGCAAGAGGCCATCTCGCTGATGAAAGAAGTCATTAAGCTGAAACCGGATCACGCTTCTGCACTTAACTATATTGGGTATTCCTATGCAGAGCGTAAAATAAACCTCAATGAAGCCCTTAGCTTGCTTAAAAAAGCCATCTCACTCCAACCCAAAAATGGTCATATCATGGACTCTTTAGGTTGGGTTTACTTTCAACTTGGAAATTATAAAAAAGCCCTAGCTCTGATTTTAAAAGCTCAAAAGCTTTCTCCTGAAGAACCCGAAATCCTTCTGCACTTAGGTATAATTTATTCCAAACTCAAGCAAAAGCCAGAGGCTATCCGTTATTATCAGCGAATCATTGAAATATTCCAAACGTCTCCACCAGAAAATTTCAGAGAAGAAAAACTCCTAAAGGAAACTGAAAACAAATTACGAGAACTGAAATAATGTTAAAACGCTTTCATTTTATTTGCTTAGTTAGCCTATTTTTTAGCGGAAACTTTTTATACATAAGCCAGGCACAGAGTCTTTCTGCATCCCGACAACAAACTTTATCTCCTACCAACCAAGTTGATATTCAAAATCAATTCGTTCAACAGCACACACTTCAAAGTTTATCTGGGTGGATCACACTGACTGTCACTTACAAAGATCAAGCAAGCACTTACGAAGGGGCTTTTTTGCTTCGGTCTCCCAATCAAATGCATTTGGAAATCTTAGATGACTTGGGGCAAGCTCAAGTAAGGGTGATTGCAAACGGAAAAAAGGTGTATTGGTGGAGTGCAAAAAAAAACAAGTCCAAGATACTCAAGCAAAACCAGAAAGTGCTTAAAAAAATATTTAAACTACCCCTAAAAGTAGACGACTTACTGACCGTTCTACTTCAACAAAACTTTTCTCAGAAATTACAGCGTATTTATATGCAGGCAGATTCTCCTGGCTTGTTATTTTTACAGTTTCCTAAAAAAGTAATGGAGTTAAATGCAGAGGATTTAAAAATCAAACACCTCAAGGTTTTTAAAAAAAAGAAACAAAAAAAAGTTCTTTATGAAATTGATTATCAATGGATAGAAGTAACAGAGAATTTAAAAAATAAGCAGTATCCCAAAAAACTTACTTGGAATTTTTATAAGCCAAAAGTAAAAGTAGAATTCGAATTTAAAGACATCGAACTGAACCCGAACCTGACTCAAGAAAAGTTTGATTTTTCTGGTTGGTCATCTAAGTAAAGGATAAACGCCCCCTGTCCCCCTCTTCGTCTCAAGAGGGGGAACTATGAATCATTTTATTAGCTCGTATACGAAAATTTTAACTATTAATAAATAGATCATATAAAGAAGGTTTTATCTTTTTAAAAATATTAATATGTTGTCCCCCCTCTTGAGACGAAGAGGGGGACAGGGGGCGTTTAACAAATAGGACTCCATTATGTTAAAAAGAAAACATGTTTCTATACTTAAAAAGACACTTCTTATTTTACTCCTTACCAACTTTTTAAGCGCCTGCCCAAACTCTCCAAAAGATAATTCCAAAAATGGGGCCACTCACCTGCAAACAACAGAACAGGAAACCTTGGTCTATCGATTAGGAAGTGAACCCGACACGCTCAACCGCCTGACTTCCAACGATGCTTATTCTAGTTTAATTAATTCATTTATCTTTGATGATCTCATCAAAAGAGACAACGAAACTCTAGAGTTTAAACCCAAACTCGCCGAAAGCTGGGAGATCAGCGAAGACAAGCTCACCTATACTTTTAAACTTCGCCAAAATGTCAAATGGCATGACGGCAAGCCTTTTACGGCAGACGATGTGGTCTTTAGCTTTGAAAAAATCATGGACAAGAAGGTTTTGTCTCCCCATCTCAAAGTTTATTATAAAGAAATCAAATCCGTCGAAAAACTAGATGATTATACCGTGCGCTTTATTTATGCACGGCCCTATTTTAAGGCTCTCGAATTTGTGGGGGGAATTCCGATTCTCCCAAAACATATGTTCCAGGATGGCAAAGATTTTAACCAACATCCCACCAACCGCAAACCCATTGGTAATGGCCCCTATCGTTTTATTGAATGGAAAACCAATCAAAAGGTTGTTCTCACCCGCAATGAAGATTATTGGGATAAAAAAAATATCCCTGCGATAAAAAAAATCCTCTTCAAGGTCATTGCGGATGATACCGTTGCTTTTGAATCCCTAAAAAAAGGTGACTTGGATTATGCAGGCCTCCGTCCGATTCAATATGTTAAAATGACTGACACACCTCATTTTAAAGACAACTTTATCAAACATAAATACTATACCCCTAATTACTCTTTTATTGGTTGGAATCTACGACGCCCATATTTTGCTGATAAACAAGTACGGAAAGCTTTAACCTTGTTGGTCAACCGCCAAGATATTGTCGACAAATTACGTTTTGGTCTGGATAAGCTCGTTTCTGGACCTTTTTGGTTTCAGGGATACGAAAATGACCCTAATATTCAACCCCTCCCCTATAATATTCAGGAAGCAAAAAATTTGCTCGAAGCCAGTGGCTGGAAAGACAGTGATGGTGATGGCACGCTTGATAAAAAGATGAATGGTAAAAAAATTGACTTTGAATTTACCTTTTTACTCCCACAACGAGATTTTTCTAAACAACTGGCTGCCATAGTACAAAAGGATTTTTCCAGGGCTGGGATTAAAGTCAATATTCAAATCAGTGAATGGGCGGCCTTTACTCGAAGACTCAATACCCGTGATTTTGATGCCGTCAGTCTTGCCTGGTCTTTTGGTTTGGACCAAGACCCCTATCAAGTTTGGCATTCCAGTCAGGCCGAAATCAAAAGTGGTAGTAACTTTATTGGATTTAAAAATGCCGAGGCCGATAAAATTTTGGAAGAGGCACGAACAGTTTTTGATAAGGAAGCACGTACTCAACTCTACAATCGCTTTCATCAAATTATTCATGAGGAGCAGCCTTATACTTTTTTGTTTAGCGGAGCGTCTCTATTGGCACGACATAAAAGGTTTACCAACGTTAAAGTTTATAAACTGGGTATGGATATTAAAGAATGGCGGATTGCTGACGAATAATGTTAAATTATATTATTAAAAGACTGTTTGCTTTGATTCCCACTTTATTTGGAATTACTCTAGTCACGTTTTTTATGATTAAACTGGCTCCGGGAGATCCGGTTTCGCAAAAAATCGGACTCATGGAAGGCGTCAAAGCAGAGTCCATTTCTTCTGAAATCATCGAAGAAACCAAGCGTCTTTATGGCTTGGTCGTAGACTTGCCTCCTTGGTACGAAAATTTTATGCACAATACGACGCTTTGGATTCATGGCAAAGACCCTAAGCAAAAAGGAAAAGAAAAATTTACCCGCCAAGCTCTCAACTGGATAGGACAAAGCACTGTGCAATA
>JAUHYS010000155.1 GCA_030426445.1 bacterium | reverse complement strand
TGCAACTAAGGTTTTTAAGTGAGATGAGTTATCAAGATTGTGCAGAGGCATTAGGAGAAAGTCTCAGTAGTGTTAAAATGAGAGTGGCTCGAGGCGTGGCCGCTCTTAAGGAGAGTTTTGCAAAAATAAAAAACTAGCACTTTTTTAAGATGAAAAATTTTTGCAAGGAAGCAAAACAATGGATAAAAAAAAACAAAATTTTAATCAACTTCTCGGGGAAGCCTTTTCCGATAGCGAACGCGAAACGTTATTACAAGAAAACCCCATTTTAGGAGAAGAAAGCGATCAAGTTTTTGAGGCCTGGCAGGCCTTGCGAGCTGAGCCCATTCCGATGATGAACCCTCACTTTACTCATCAGCTGAATGAAAAATTACAAGCGCAGACTCAAAAAGGCAAACCCAGCAAAGGCCGTGCCTGGCTTTATTGGCTTTTTGGGGGGTTGAGTCTGACAGCGGCTTTTAGTTTACTACTCGTATTAGGACTTCCCTTACTTCTTAAGCAATCAGAAAATTCTTTTAAGCCTGGTATTTTGATTTCTGCTGTTCATTCCAGTGATCAAAACTCAATGCAAGACCCCGCTTACGAAGTTCGATTTACCTTGTCTGCTCTGCAAGCCAAATCGGTAACGATTATGGGAGATTTTTCTGCTTGGCAAAAAATTCCTTTAGAGCGTACGGCCTCGGGGAATTTCACACTCAAAATGAAATTAAGTTCCGGGACTTATGCCTATGGTTTTTATATCGATGGAAAAAAATGGGTACTGGACCCTCATGCGCATGCAACGGTTCCAGACGGTTTTGGAAACTATAATTCAATGATTCAATTATAAAGTTTAAGATTAACGATGCGAAAACAATGGATAACAATATGGCTGACTTGCTTTCTTTTAGCTTGGGGAAGCCCTGTCTTAGCGGGATTAACCGATATTCTCTCGGCTAAAGCGAAGCCCTCTTCGGTAAGCTTGCTTAATTTACACCGTTTTCTTAAAGAGAGCCGTGAAAAACAAGCCAGTTCCCAACATGTTAAAAACGTCCTTGCTGAGACAAGTTCCTTGCAAGCAGTCGAACTTCCTGCCGAACCTTATTTGCTGAAGGCCACGGAAGCCTTAGCAAAAGGGGTGAGTCCAAAAAAGAGCCTCCCTGCTTTAAGACAAACCCGTGATCACATTAAACTGGCCGGCCGTTTAAGCGATCAACTCTTGGCAGATAAGCCGAGTGCAGAAGTCAAACGACTGAAGCCCAAATTGTTTAATCAATTATATGGATCTTTGCTTCAGGGTGTTTCTCCTTCGCAGCTGGCTCAATCCACCCGTCAATTGGGCCCTCGCTGGACCTGGGCGCAACTTTTAGAGTCTTTAACGGGTATTCGCACCAAGGCGTTGATTGCCCCTCAGGGACCCCTCATTCATTATTCTCAACCTAAAGGCAAAAAGTATAAGTATTATAAATATAAGAAGAAACGCAAAGGCCCTCCAGCGCACGCTCCAGCGCATGGCTATCGAAGAAAAAAATAATCCTTTTTTGTGACTTTTCTAAACTAAGTGCGTCTTATTGCTTCAGATAGAAACTTATTCACCTGATGCAAGGTTTTTTATTTTTTACACTCCAAATAGATTCCATTAGAAAGAGCAAAATAATGAAAACTTTATTTAAATTTTTATTCATTAAAATTATCTTTAGCTTGATGTTGATATCAGGATTTGTTTCAGCACAAGCGGCAATCACGCAGAGTCTGCGTCAAGATAGTTTTCAAGAGATCACTCAAAAAATTGACTTAGATGGGTTTGCAGCACAGCGTTTGATAGCCTTACTTCACGAATATCAAAGCCATCAAAAAGCCGTACAACAGGAGCTCCAAAGGCTTTATCAAACGGATTCTGTTAGCAGAAACAATCAAGCGGATTTGATCAAACGTCTCGAAGCACAAGACGAGATTTTATTTCGAAAAGTTCAAGGGATTTTAAATCCCGAACAATTGTCGACTTTTGTGGTATTGTTTAAGGAATACAAACAAACCCAAAGAAGCGTGAATCCACACATCGATGATAATCCTGTATCCCCTGCATTCCATCCATTCGCATTACAAAATGCGGCCATGAGAGCGCCGCCTATTCATACAGTTTATTCTGGATCGGGGCTTTCATATTAATACAAGTTTTAAGGAGGACTTATGTCTTTAAAGCAAACCATTAAAATGAGTATCCTAACGATAGCCATGATGGGTATCGCTAATGTGACTCATGCACTTGAACTCAATGTGCTCAAAATCGGTGGCGATGAAAGAGACCGCCTCGCGAATGTTTATAGCCAAGCTTACGGGTACCCTGCCTATCAGGTTAAACCGATCTTAGCAGGCCCTGTTGGTGAAGCCCCAGCGATTTTACAGATTGCAAAGTCTGCGGGAACCCTGCCGCTCTCTGTTTGGACCATGCGGCGCATGGGGATGAGTTATCAAAATATTTTAGCCTCATATGCTTTAGCCCCCACTATTTTTGCGGGATCTCAAGCCTTACCCCAGTACGCTCAATGGACCGACCCCATGATTATTCGTACGGGTCGTTTATATTTTATGTGAATCCCAATCTCATTCCTTATTTTCCTGTTCATGATATTGGTTTTATCTCCACTCTGCTTTATCCCTATCATCCCAAACACGGAGATTTTTTACCTCCCGGCATTGCTAAAAAATACGGTTTATGGATTCCTCCTGGACAAAGAAAAAAAATGGGCTGGTATCCAGGTTGGGGACATCCAGGTCATGGTAAAAAGGGTCATAAAGGTTGGGGCCATCCCGGACGTGGTATCGGTAAGTCAGGAAAAGGTCACCATGGTCATAAAGGAAAAGTGCATTCAGGAAATCATAAAGCCTTTAAAGGCGCTAAGGCAAAAGGGAGTTCTTTTAAGCGTGGAAATCAGGGCAAATCTATCTCAAAAGGAGGCGCAAAAGGCTTTTCGGGTAAAGGAAAATCTTTTGGCGGAGGTAAAAAAAGTAAGCGTGAATAAAAATTTTTAAAAGATCCATCTCCTGTATTGGGATATCAGAGACCTTATCTCTGATAGAGCCGAGGACATTGAGGGTCCTCGGCTCGTTTTGTTTAGTAAAAAAATTAAAACTTGTTTTTTTACTTTTTCCACGTTTTAAATAAAGCGGGAGGCTATTATGCTTAAAAAAATTTTGATAACTTTGATGATCTTAGCATCCATTGTTTTGCTTGCAGTGGGAATAGGTGGCTATCTTGTTTATCGCCAAATCGAAAATATCAAACAGCCGCTCATCGATACCCTGCAAAGTTATATTGATGGTGAGATCAAGATCGAAGAAGCTGAGGTCAGTCTTTATCCCTTGGGAGTCAGTCTCAAAAGCTTGGAGCTTTATGCGCCCGAAGCCGAAAGCCCCGCAACGACCATCGAGCAAGCTTACCTTAAGTTTGATTTATTCCCATTAATTCAAAAAAAGATCCGCACCACTTTGGTGATTGTGCGACCTCAAATTTATTTGGTCAAAGATAAAAGCGGAAAATCCAATATGGAGAAAATTTTTGCGCCTTTAATTGATGAGGAAGAAAGCGAGACAGAAGGCCCAGCCCCTTCTCCATTATGGAAAAGTTTAGAGGTGCAACGCTTACAAATTCGCGAAGCACGTTTTATTTCAAGCGGTGAAAATGCGCATAAGCTCACCGAATTAAAAAACATCGATATCGATGCCAAGGACATTCACTTTCGCAGTCAAAAACCGGCACAGATTAAGTTACAATTTGAAGACCCTTCATTAGCAAAAGCGCCTTTTAAGATTTCGGCAAAATTAGGTTTGGATCGCATCGAAGAAAAAATTGATTTTACAGAAGGTAAGTTTTCCCTCGCGGACTTGCATGCAGACTGGGAGGGCGAAGCCCTGCTTCCTAAAAATCACCAAGACGATGTCAAAACAAAGAAAAGGAGCAAAAAGAAAAAGAAGGCTGAACAAGATATCGAGCTCAAACTCAAGTATCGAGTGGCCAGTTTTAATTTAGCCAAGCTCTCTAAAATTTTAAACAAGCCCTTGCCGGTTTCTGGAAATCTACAAATGAGTGGTACAGTCAGTGGAAGCCCTTTTGCTCCTGTGATTGGCTCGTCTCTTTATTCTTCTCAGTTGCAAGCTTCGGGACGAAGTTTAAGTAATTTTAAAGCCAACCTGGTTAAAGCTGGGGATCAGGTTAAAATCAATCAGGCCTCTTTTGGTATTTTTGGAGGTTCCATTGGAGTCTCAGGTGTCTTGGTTCCTAAAAAAACCACGGCTGCAGATTTAGCAGTGAAGCTTAGCTCACTCAATTTGGCAGCGATTTCGGGAAAAGATGCGGGTATTGGAAATTTAAATGGCAACCTTAAAGTACGCAATGGCAATATCAGTCACACTGCGGGCTGGAGCGGAGGAGGTTCCATTAGCATGGGGCCGATTAAGATTCCGGAAAAAAGTTATCAAGGGCAGGTCAAGGTTGCTAAGGTCGCAACAGCAGGGACTGCGCTTTCTAAAATCGTCAATCTTGATATGCTCAGTTCCAGTAGTCGACTGATTGGGACACAAATTCCTCAACTCAAAGCAAATTTAAGTTTTGGTGGAGGGGGTGTCAGTTTAAAATCCTTCAATATGCAAAATGGAAATTTTAGTGCTGGGGGTGCAGGTAAGATCATTGCAATGAAAACTTTAGATATCGCTGGAAATTTTACTTTAAACTCTCAAGTCACGGCAAAGGTTTTTCCGGATAAACAAATTAGATCTTTTGTCACTAAAGGCAAAGGTGTGTTGTCAGTACCTTTTACGGCCACGGGACCGCTTTCGGCACCGGATATTAAACCTAATTTTAGTTCTTTAAATGCGCAGCTAGCTAAGGCTTCTGCATTGGGTATTGCAAAATTACTCGAAGGCGGCCTGGATCCCAATAAAATGATCGATCAGGCGATTAAAAACTCCCCCCTCAATGACCCCAAAAATCCACTGGGGCAGATCTTACAACAGCAGTTGACTCCAAGCACGCAGCCCAAGTCCTCAAGCTCAAATCCGAAGACTCAACCTAAGAGTTCTTCTTCTCAACCCGCTCGCCAGCCAAGAAGCACTACTCAACAAAGAAATAAAACTCAGCAAGGGACCTCGGTACGGACACGGCCTTCCTCAAAAAATAAATCGACTCAAGATCAGAAAAAACCGAGTTCGGGTAATCAGTTAATGGATCAATTGCTAGGCTTATAGAAGGCTATTCATTTCAAGCGAGACTTCATGTTAATATGAAGGCATGCAGACTCGATCTTTTTTTCGGCATTTACGAGTGAATCATTTTCAGCAGAATGCTTCTGGAAATAATAAACGACAAAGAAAGGAAGTGCTTTATGACAAAACAATGGGTTATTGTGGCCAATTCGGCAGATGCACGTGTCTTTGAAACCAATTTAGTGATGAGTCGCCTGCGTTTTATCAAAGAATTTAAACACCCCAATGGGCGTTTAAAAGAACAAAACATTGAATCGGACCGGCATGGAATACGAAGCAATGGCAGTCAACCTGGAAATAGCTCGATGCATTCAAGTGTTTCCGCAAACGAACACGAACAACTGGTTTTCGCAAAAAAATTAGCGGAGTATTTAAATAAAAAAGCGGCAAAAGG
>JAUHYS010000154.1 GCA_030426445.1 bacterium | reverse complement strand
CAATAGAGCGTTTATCCGCTTTATTTTTTGGAGCCAGAAGCCGGCTTAAAAATTTAGGCTACATTAATGTTCATCTCAGGTTGGGGGATGGCACCATGGGCTGGAGTAAATACGCGCCATATGATGCGATTATTGTTTCGGCGGCCAGCCCGGCAATTCCGCAACCTTACCTTAATCAACTAGCTGAGGGTGGGCGTTTGATTATTCCGGTGGGCGATGCCGAAGAACAAACTCTGACTTATATAAAAAGGCAGGGTAAAAAAATTCATCAGGAAAAAATTTCTCGTTGTCGTTTTGTAAAACTCAAGGGGTCTTATGGATTCTCGGTTGTCTAAAACTTTTCTTTTTTTGTTCTTATGTTGTTTGATCAGTCTGGCGGGTTGTCATTCGCACCGAGCCTCTCGTAGTGCAACTAGTTCGAGTCAGCTTTATCCTGGGCCTAAGCGGTTCATTACGCCTCAAAGTGAACATATTAATTATTTTCGCTGGCCCGCAGCCGCCAAGATCAGCTCACATTATGGAACTAGAGGAGGGCGTTTTCATTCGGGCCTGGATATTGATGGCGAAAAGGGCGATCCCATTTATGCCGCCGCGAAGGGTAAAATCATTTTTTCGGGTCGACTGGGGGCTTATGGTAAAACCATTATCATTCGTCACCCCAATGGTTTATTAAGTGTATACGCGCATAATAAAAAAAATAAAGTGAAAGCCGGGAAAAAAGTCAAACAAGGCCAAAAGATTGGTTTGATAGGTCAGACCGGTAGGGCGACGGGCTCGCATTTGCATTTTGAAATCCGCAATCACGAAGGCACTTTTGACCCTTTGCAGTTATTGCCTTAAAAGGGGTAGTTAAATTTTAATTTATAACTTAAAAATGGAGGAACCTTATGGATCTAAAAAAAATCGTACGCGATGTGCATGACTTTCCCAAACCAGGAATTGTGTTTAAAGACATCACTCCACTTTTAGAAAACCCCGAGGCCTTTCAATATATTGTTAATCAAGTTGTAGAAAAATTTAAAAAAGAAGAAATTGATCTGATTGTAGGGATTGATGCGCGTGGTTTTATTTTTGCATCTGTCTTGGCTTATGCTCTTAAAAAAGGGCTAGCCATTGTTCGTAAAAAAGGCAAGCTGCCTTATCAGACCATTTCTTATACTTATCAATTAGAATATGGAGAAGACACTATAGAACTCCATCAAGACTCAATTCCAAAAGGAGCTAAAGTTCTCATTGTTGATGATTTACTAGCTACTGGGGGCACTGCTAATGCCACGGGTCATTTAATCCAGCAGATGGGTGGACAAGTGGTTGCGATGGCTTTCATCATCGAACTCAATTTCCTCAAAGGCCGTGAGAAACTCAAAGATTTTGAAGTTTTTAGTTTGCTGCAATACGATGCGGAATAAATCAAAGATAAAAAATCTCATTATTTTATTTTGTTTTTAAGTTTCTATCTCTTTCTCCATTAAAGGGAGAAGGTTGGGATGAGGGTGAGTCGTTAACACCATGCTCCAACAGACTCTAAACATTATAATGATTGTTGTCACCGTATTGGGCATTGCCTTAGTTCCTTTAAGTTTGCCCGGCACCTGGCTCATTGTTGTTTCCTCAATTGTTTATGCCTTTTTCTATCCCTACGACCAAGGCCAGACTTCGGCCTATTGGGTGGTGGGTATTCTTGTTTTTTTGGCAGCATTGGGTGAGTTGATCGAATTTCTTATCGGGCTTTTGGGTAGTAAGCCACTTAAGGTCAGTAATGGTGCAATCGTCTCGGCTTTTTTTGGTGGAATTTTGGGCGCGATTATTGGCGTACCAATTTTTTTAATTGGCACTCTTTTGGGGATTTTTATCGGAGCTTTTTTGGGTGCCTTTATCTACGAATGGATTGTTCTAAAAGAAGTCAAAAAAGCTTTGATCAATGGAGCCGCGGTTTTAGCCAGTAAAATCGTTGCCAGTTTTTTTAAGACGATAATTGCTTTGATGATGGCTGTCTATTTAATCATTAAAATTTATTAGAAATTTTTTTTAAAAAATGAGTTGGGCCTTGACGCTCTTTGTCCATATCCCTTACAATTTTGTATATGGGGGATTTAAGAGTTAGGGGGATGGGTACTCCAAAGAAGGGATATAAAAACTCTGGTTAAATTTAGTCTTCTCTAAACTCTTAATAAATGATCCTTAAAAGGTAGAATGAGAATTCAGCTTCCTGAAAAAAGACCTGTAATGGGTTGTTTGGGGAAGAGAGGGACTCTTGCGTCTTTTTCTAAGCTTAAATCTCATTTTGCAAAAAATAAAAATATTGAAATCGAGGAGGTGGGCTATGAGCCATAAACTTAGTTGTTTTATTAAAAAACGACTCATGACTGTATTGTGTAGTTCGAGTCTTTTATTTTCTTCTGTAGCATATTCTGTGGACATTGCAGAAGGTCCAGCTTGTGGGTCTGTACCTGCAGATATTGCATTGGTATTAGACCGCACTGGCAGTGTATCTAATGCTAATCGTGCATTAGAAGCCGCTGCAGCTAAAAATCTTGCTGCGTTGTTTGCAAATGTAGATGCAGGTCACCATCTGTCTGTTTTGCGTTTTGCAGGAAAAAACTGTTCTGATGGAGTGGACGCTAATGGTAGTGCAGAAGTTGTGACTTCTTTGGGGGTGATTAACCCTGGAAATTTAGCTTCTTTTGAATTGGATATTGACCTTGCCATGGCAACCAATAGCTGCTCTGGTACTAATTTAAAAGACGCTGTGGAAAAAGCTCATGCTGAATTAAATGCTGGGAGCAATTCTAAAAAATATCTTATTTTAATTTCCGATGGAGAACCGAATAAACCCGCGAACCCTGTGACCTCTGCGCAAGCAGCGGCAGACGCTGCAAAAGCTGATGGAATCAGTTTTTTCTCGATCGCTTTTGATGCAAATGCTTCGGGAGATGCGAGTGATCGCGCTTTGCTTGCGTCGATGGCAACTCAAATTTCTTTAGATAACTCGGTGGGTTCGGTTTCCGGGCAAGAAAAGGATGAAGAAAACGGTGATGGCGACTATTTTTTCATTGCACCTGATGGAAATGACTTAACCGCTGTCTTTGATAAAATTTCTGAAGTCATTTTCTGTAATGATGGAATCTCTTGTACCATGGATGATTGTAATGAAGAGTCTGGAATGTGCGAACATACACCAGATGATTCATCCTGTGATGACCAAAATCCATGTACGAACGATTATTGCGATATCGAATTAGGTTGCGTAAACGAACCCATTCCAGGCTGCCAAGCTTGTGAAACCGATGAAGAGTGCGGTGATGGCGATGCTTGTAACGGAGCTGAAGTTTGCAGCGAGGGTGGTGTTTGTGAGCCGGCTGAATTTCCTTTAGACTGTGACGATGGCAATCCCTGTACCAATGATTCTTGTGATGCTGTCAATGGCTGTATCAATGAGATGATAGAAGGTTGCCAAGTTTGCGAAGTCGATGAAGACTGCGATAATCAAAATGTCTGTGATGGAGCTGAAGCCTGTGTAGAAGGAGTCTGTTCCAGTGGAGACCCTCTCAATTGTGTTGATGAGGATGAGTGCACGATCGATTCTTGTGACCCAGAGTCTGGTTGCCAAAATGTTCCAGATCTAGAGGATCCAGAGTGTCAAGAAGTCCCTGATTGTCCGGATGCGGATAATGATGGAGTCTGTAACGAAGATGACAATTGTCAGTTTATCTTTAACCCTGATCAGGCGGATGCCGATGGCGATGGAATCGGAAATTTTTGTGATGATGATTTCTTAGGCCAAGTAGATGATGGGGGAGATGATGGCTTTGTCAGTCCTGATATTTTAGAAGGTAGCGGTTGTAGCTTAAACCATGCTGAACAATTTAGCTACTCGGCTATTGTAATGGCAACACTCATGCTGCTGTTGTCCCGACGTAAAAAAATGAATAAAAAAGAATAAAGAGTCATATCCCATGATGATTCGGGGGTCCTGAAATTCAGGGCCCCTTTTTTTATGGTGTTTTAACTTTTAAATAGCCCATTTATAAAGAACTATTTTTAGTGAGCTATCTATTGTTTCTCTCTTAAATTTAAAGGAGCCTAGGGAGCTAAACTTTATTTCGCACAATTTTATTCGTCTTAAGGGCTTTTTTACGTTTGGCCTTTTCGTTTTCTTGCCAGATAAGCTCAATGGTTTTAAGACCCAGTAAGAATTTTCCTTCAAAACCTAAAGTGGGTAAAATCTCTGGGCTACTCAAAAAGAAGTTACGATAAGGGGTGCGGTTGCTAATGGGGAAGAGATCAGAAAATTTTTCGGCTTCCACGCCATAAACTGGATTGTTACGGGCGTTTTCTAAAAAGATCTCAAAGTCTTGTTTTTCTAAAGAAAAGAGCATGCCTTCTTCGCTTCGGTTTTCATGGGTCTTGGGGAAACTCAATTTGAGTTGGCCTTCCGAAAAGGGCATCAATTGATGCAGCCGTTGTTTGATTTCCTCGTGAAGCTCTTCAAAGTCTTCCATGGGATTGTCAATTTTTTCTGCTTCCAATAAATAGCTGACTGTAATGGCGACAGGCGTATCAGGGTAATCGGGTCCGGGATGAAATAAATTGAGATGTAAATAGTTGCTGCCCGTTAATTCTGACTTTGGTTCATTAATCAACAAGGCGTTTTCTTTCATGCCAACCGGAATAAAACCTGGGTGAATATGAAACTGAATACTAAAATGATAAAACTTGGGATGAATTTTTTCGATACGTTGAACTAAAAAGCGGGTGCGAATGGTTTCTGGAATAAACTCTTTTAAGCGCTGGATTTTTTCGTTCCAGATTAAATAGCGACAACCAATGGTCCCCTCAAATCCACCTAATCGCAATGATTTGACTTTGGGAAAAAGTAATTTGCGTTCGTAGTCGATTGCTTCGAGTTGCACTTCGTTTTTGACGCGGCCATTGTATTGTTCGATTTTTTCTAAAAAAACTTTTTTAAGGTGGCCCAAACCGCCTTTAACTTCAAACAATAAACAATTGTCATTGCTGAGTACTTTGGTGGTTTGATAAGTGAAGGGATTTTCGGAATCGGTTTGTGAAAGAAAACGCACCTGGCTTTCTAAAAAAGTTTGGATCATTTCATCCGAGCCCAAATTTTCGGTGTATTCGGAGATGCGGCGGTTAAGCTCATTTTTTTTGATGAATTGATAAAAGCGCCACTTTTCGATCAGGTTTTTGGGAAGGATCAGCTCCTGCAACTTATCGTTGTCCAAAGTCGTGTCAAATTCGTCCATATTTTCGTAAAACTTTTCGAGCATTTCACAGTCTTGGGGAAACTCTCTTTTGATTTCACTGTAAAAGGCTTCGCGATCGCGACAGACATCCAGCCGATGTTTGGGAAGAATCACCTGGTAGGGGACCTCTAATTTGCGAATAATATTGAGCTGATGGTCCAAAATAGAAAGGCGGCCCAGGATATTTTTAAAAAGCCGGCTTTCGAGATGAGTAATCAAGTTGGGCTGAATATTTTTTTTGCTTAGTAAAGGTGTTTTTACTGCCATGATATTTAGACATGGCGCGATTATTTTTCTTAATCTTTTTCCTACTAAGCTGAGCTTCAGCAGAATTTACCAGCAAAATGCTGAGAATAAGGACAACCAGTAGT
>JAUHYS010000153.1 GCA_030426445.1 bacterium | reverse complement strand
ACTCATTAAAAACAAAGTTCTTTGTAAAATTACATATAGATTCAACGGTTTTCAATCTGGAAGAACAAGAGGCTTTTGATTCTGACTGTAAGAAAAACTATCCTCGTTGGATCAGTCTAGCAGTAGAAGCCAAAGAATATTTAAGAGAACATCCTAAAGAAGTTCATGCTTATATCATTAAAGAGCTGAAAAAAGTATTCAAACAAGGCATGCCCCCAAAAGATTACAGATTGTTTCAAAACTTAATAGCTTTTTACTCACTATATAATCGTAAATCTTTTCCAAATCTTCTCAAAGAACTGTTGGGTGAAAATAAGGCACTCAAGGATATTCCAATAGAGTCTTTGCCCCACCAAGCTGCTATTTATAGTATAAAGTCTTATCGTAGAGTTGGGCTAGAGCCATTAGGAAAGTACCTTGCAGCTAATATGCCTATGCAACAAGATTTTTGGGAAGATTATTTAGATGCTCAAGACAAGCAAGCCTGGATTGACGATATCACAGATAAACTTCAACGTGCTCGCATGGGTGAAAAAATAGAAAATGGAAAATTGGATCAAAAAAATATGCCTATGCTGGCTTAGATCAACCTGAACAGCTTAGCTATCAAGAATTTTCTGATAAATATCCTGATAAACCCATACCAGAACCCTTCTTCAAGGCACGCTTTAGTCAAGAGATAGATATCCAGAGTTCAACTCATCATTTATTGGACAAAGGCAAATTTAAACAAGCAGCTAACTTTATTTTACCTTGGACTGACATAGAACAAACGAAAGAGTTACTAGGTGATTTTATTGATGAAAATTATACGGCTTTAAAACCTCTCAAAGGAGAAATGGACAAACTATTTCGTGAAAGAGATTTTTCAAAAATATCTGATAAAGAGTTCAAAAAAATTATTCCTAAATTACTTAGAGCTGCTTGTAATAATTTAGGCGAAAAAACCCCTATACAAATACAAAAATTAATCAGTTATTTGCTGCTTTTTGACGTTTTTCAAAATTCTTCAAAGACTAACGTGACGGCTAAATCCCTAGAAGGGATATTAAAGAAATCGATTGATTCCTATGAACTCGAAGCCTATGCAGAGCGCATTAAAATGTTCTACCAAGAAGTTCAGGCTTATTGCTCCAAAAATGGTATTAAGTTAAAAGACATTCCCTTCTTAAATAAGAAAATTCAGCTCCTGCTAAAAGAGTATAAAGAATACGAAGACAAGAAAAAAGAAAGCGGTGGTAATCAAGCCACGGTACACTTTATTCCCAGCAAAGCCCCTGAAGATAAGTATTTTGGGTATGTCGGAGAAGATTGCACCACAGTAAAAGGTGAGATGATACACTACTCTAATTTTCAGGTTTACCGTATGGTTTCTGATCATCGTTTAGTGGGTATTTTATACCTTCATCAAGAAATATTAGATGGAAAAAAAGTCTTGGTCATAGCCATCCAACCTCGCTCTCGCTGGAAAGTTGATTACGAAGATCTGCTGGCCAAACTTAGAGATGAAAATGGGCCTTTTATTTCTGCTATTAAGAAAAAAAACTATGATTATCTTTTATTAATGAATGATAGAGCACAACAATCCAACCGTCCGGATATGCTAAACGCTATTTACGAAGAAGGTTTAGATACTATTCGGTTTCAAGATTCGATTGAGAAAGAGCTGCCACCAAAAGAATCCGTTTTTTCAGGAAATGAATTTTTAGTTATGTGGCAAAAGTAAGAAACCTATTTATTTTTTGTTAAACATTTTTAGTTAGAAAAAATACATAGAAAGCATGAAGGTTTTTATAAAATGAGTTTTGATTTTGATCCCTCTAAGATGTTTCAACAGGAAAAGAGCTTTGGTGAAAGTGTCAGTAAGACTCCCCAGCCTTATAGTAATATTTTTACAGGGAAGGATTTTTTAACTATGTGGAAGAAAGATTAGTTAGATAATCCCCCCTCTCTAGGCCTCTTTTTTATCCGATTCAGAGATATTGAGAATATTGCTCTGGATATCAATATTTGCAGGGTTCTGCAGCTCTTTGTTAGAGACTCCAAACTCCTGAAAGCGCCGGGCAATGGGTAAGACCCGATGGTCTAAAGAACCCACTGCTTGGTTGTATGCCTTAACGGATTTATTGAGGTCTTTTCCCAAATGATTAAGATGTTCGATAAACTTGCTCAGTCTTAAATAAAGCTCTTGCCCTTGTTGAGCAATGCGCGTGGCATTTTCGCTCATCTCTTGTTGTTGCCAGCCATAAGCAACCGCTTTGAGTAAAGCAAGTAAGGTGACAGGAGTGGCAATCAAGATTTTTTGCTTAAAACTGTTTTCTAAAAGCTGGGGGTCGCTCTCAAAAGCAGCCGCCAAGCAGGTTTCACTGGGGATGAACATCACCACAATTTCCGGTGAGGTCTCAAATAAATCCCAATATTTTTTTTGCCCCAACTCACGGACTCGACTCATCAAGGCCTTGGAGTGCTCCATCAACTTTTGTTTGCGTTTGGCCTCGTCTTGAGTTTCCATGGCTTCTAAATAGGCCTCTAAGGGCACTTTAGAATCCACAGGCAGAATCCCCTTATTGGGTAAGTGAATAATCATATCAGGGCGTCCCTGCTGGCTGCTGACTTGTTCTTCAAAAGAGATGTGTTTGGTCATGCCCGCCATTTCCACCACGCGGCGTAATTGGATTTCTCCCCAACGCCCTCGGATACTCGAGGATTTGAGTGCTTGAGATAAGGTGAGTGTGGTGTTCTGGAGTTGAGAGTGACTTAAGGCGAGGTGTTTTAATTGCTGCTCGAGGCTTTCATAAGCGCCTTGTCTTTTTTGTTCTAAAGTGCGGATATGTTCATCCAGTGAGTTTAAATTGTTTTTAAGTGGGTCGACTAAGTTTTTAATTTCTAACTTTTGAGAATTCCAATCTTGTTTAGATTGAGTCATGAGGCTTTTGACCTGGTTTTCGACTTGTTTATTCCATTCTTCCGAATGGGAGCGAAAGATTTGACCTGCCAAGCCTTGAAAACTGTCTTGTAATTTTTTTTGAGAGTCTTCCAGCCATTGATACTTCTCTTCTTGATTCGATTTTTGAGATTCTAATTCCTTTATTTGAAGTTTTAATTGCTCGCCTGTTTTTTGAGCCCGCAGCTTAATAAAAATAGCTATTAAAGTCCCCAAACTCAGGCCTAAAATAAAAGTTAAGATCATTTCGGAGGAAAAATTCATCTTGGATTCTCCAATTCTGATGACTTCACTCCCCATTTATGGGGGAATTGAGGTTTATGAACCACTTCTCAAAGAGGGCGTATTCAGCTTTCTTTTATGAAAAAATTTTAAAAAATGCAGTGTTTTCAAGGGAATTTAATAAAAAATTCAAATTTTAAAAGTTGGCAAGGATATTGCTTTATTATGTTTGTATATAGAGAATGCATCCAACCTTTCTCTCACTCTTCAAAATTTCTGCTTCAAGCCCACCTGGTTTAACTTTCCAACTACCCGTAATAACAACGAGAGAGATTACGGGTAGTGATTTCCTCCCTTTAGATGAAATGATTTTATTTTTCAAGATTGAGTTCAATAAATAGACGCATGGCGTTGTAAAATAATACGGCTTAGGGCTTGACGGCTTTGTCAACTTGAAAGATATATCTATACTTGCAAAGGGAACTTTTTGAGTATTTTTAAAAGTCGCTTTTTATTTTTTGTTTTTAAATAGGGCTCTAAAAATACTCAAAAAGTTCCCTTTGCAAGTATAAAAGCCATATTTTATGACCTTGTTGAACATAGCCCGTTTCTAAAAATCGTTATCGAAGCAACCGGATCAAATGGAGAGGTATTCTAATGAAGCATTTTTTATATGGATTGATTTTTATTCTAAACATAATGGTTTTAGCCAAAGTGGGGGCTTTTCAAGTCGAGGTAGCGCAATTTCAATACCATGGTCCCAGTGAACACACTTATTTAGCTTCAGCGGCTCAAGATTCGATTGTGGCTTCTCTTAATCAAAATGGATACCAAGTTAATCGTCTTAATAAAGTTCTGAACCCAGACCTATTTAAAGCCACTCAGAAAGGGCGGGTTTGGATCCTAGGGCGGATTCATTTAGTCGGTCAACAAGTCAGGGTTTTAGTGAAGTGGAAGAGCTCAGAGGGGAGTGATGGAGAAAAATTTCTTCAGGTCAAAGATCTTAATGACTTTCTTCCTCAAATCGAAAATTATGCTCGCTTGCAATTGTCCCAAGACATTAGCCGTGAAACCCGTTTGGTAGAAACCCAAAAGCCTGTTGAGACGCCTCCATCTTATTCTCAAAAACCACAAAAACCAGAACAAAACCCTCAAGTTTCAAATACCAAAAGCAGTCCCAAAAGCCAGGTCGAGCCTGTTGAAATTCGAAAAGAAAAAACCGAAGAGAAAAAAGAAAGCTTTGCGAATACTCAGCAGAAAACGCAGCAAAGCCCAGCATTACAAGACTATCAAGTGGTTTCACAGCGACTCCCCTATGAAATACGCAGTATCGCTTATGGAGATTTAGATCAGGATGGAATTAAAGAGTTGTGTGCGACTTCGCAAAATACTCTCTACGTTTACCATATGAATCAAGGTGAGCTGAAGCTCTTAACAAAATACCAAGGGAAAAAGTCCGATTATTTTGTCAAACTCGATGTTTTGCCGGCTCAGGAAGGCCAAGGTCCTTTACTGGCATTAACCAATTTAAAGTCAAACTATGCAGCCAGTCAGTTGTTAAAGCTGAATAATGGAGAGCTAGAGATTTTTATTAAAGATATCCCTTATCAATTGCGTGTGATGCAGGAAGCAGGCACAGCACGTTTATTGGGCGCAGCTTATTATGGCAGGAAAGCACAAAATCAAAGTGTTTATCAATTAGCCATACAAGAAAATAAAATTCAAGTTCAGGATAAGTTAGAGATACCCAAAGTGAGTAGCCTGTATAGTTTTCAAAAGTTTGTTCAAAATAATTCCATATTAACGATGAGTGACTTAGGTAAGCTTAATTATTATAAAAATGAATCGGGTAAATTAGAAAAAATTTGGTCCAGTCGAGCGAGCTATGGAGTCGAAGGCAATTATATTCCCGTTTCGGTAAAAAATGTTTTTAATGAAGAAATTGCAAGTTATTATAGCATTCCTGTGGAATTTGCAGTATTGGACCGCAGCACTCAGCCCGAATTTCTTGCAGTGCAGTCCGATTCCTTGGTGAAGAATGTCATCGGCAAGGTTCCCTTGGTGGCTGACAGTCAACTTGTTCGGCTTCAATGGGATGAAATCGGTTTTTCTGAAACTTGGATGAGTAAAAAGATTGACGGAAGCATCCAAGATTTTTTAGTGGACGAAGACTCCTTTCAAAAAAGTGTCCTCTTGGCTGTCAGGTTACGTCAAGGGGGAGTGTTTGGAGCGATGGAAGCAAATGAATCCATCTTGTTAAAATTTGATCTTAATTAAACTAGGCGGTGTAGCTCAGGTGGTTAGAGCAGACGGTTCATATCCGTCGTGTCCGGGGTTCGACTCCCTGCACCGCCATATTATAAAAACCGTACCTAAAAAGGTACGGTTTTTTAGCTTATGAATACAAACTCTGCAAAAGTTGCTTTAGTAGGGCGCCCCAATGTGGGAAAGTCCACACTTTTCAATCGTTTGATTGAAAGAAGACACGCCATTGTCGAAGATATTCCAGAAGTCACCCGTGACCGCCAGTATGGA
>JAUHYS010000152.1 GCA_030426445.1 bacterium | reverse complement strand
AGAGGGAACGGATCAAGAAATAAGGGTATGTATGTAAAAATCTATTTTGAAACGACCGGAATTCGGAAAGATGAGTTCGGTTTTCATACCTTCGTCTGTAGCTGGGAGCCAATGGGTCTTGAGCGAAATAAAGTCAAAAAAGTTGAAAAATTTTATATCAATTTATCATTGACGAAGATGACGCGTTGTGTTAGTGGGATTGTTAAAGTTTTTTAAAGTCTTACCTCCCTCGAAAAAGGGTTTGTCTCGTAAGAGGCAAGCCCTTTTATTTTTTAAGTCCAAACTTGCTTAACTTTTCAATAGCTGATGTAATAGAAGTCTCTCGAAAAAATAAAATAATTAGGTAGTCTTAAAATAATGACAAATTTTCAAACATTTAAAAATAGCCAGTTATGGTTTGTGACGGGAAAAGGAGGGGTCGGTAAAACGACGGTTGTCGCTGCATTAGGGTTGCTATGTGCAGAAAAAGGTTTCAAGACTTTATTAGTTGAAACGCATGGGCTCAATCATTTAGCTAAACTTTTTGAGGTTGAGGAAGCGGGATACCAAGGAAAAAAAATTCGCAAAAATCTTTCTTTGTTACAAGTCACTCCTGAAAAGGCCTTAGAGGAATATCTTTTACAGCAAGTGCGTTTTAAGTTTATTTACCAAAGTCTATTTAATAATAATTATGTGAGGCATTTTTTGGATGCTGCACCGGGTCTACTAGAGCTATTGACCATTGGAAAAATCTGGGATTTGGCGGATGGGACAGCTTCTAGTCGTCAGAAATCGCACCCACATTATGATTTAGTTATTGTAGATGCTCCTTCGACAGGCCATGCGCTTTCTTTATTGACTATTCCAAAAGTGGTGGACGAAGCGGTGAAATTAGGGCCGCTAAAAAAGAAAGCCGAATCCATTTTAAACTTTTTACAAGACGGAGACAGAACTAAAATATGGATGGTAACCTTAGCTGAGGACATGCCAGCAAATGAAGCTATAGAACTTAGCAAAAAGCTGCATGAGGAGGTAAACGTTCATTTAGAAGCTATTTTTGTAAACTCGATGTGGCCACAATTGATTTCTGAAAAAACTTTTGCTGAATTTAAAAAACTAAAAATTAAATCTTCCTTGCTTGATTTTTATCAATCACATTATGAGCAAAACCAACATTATCTTAACTTATTGCAAAAAAAACTATTGCATGATTCATTGTTTAGTTTGCCTTTGCTTCCACAAAAAAACTCTAACGAGTTGGAGATTGCAAAAGCTTTGAGTCATGAGCTCTCAAGCTTGTTATCTGAATGAATACAAAATATCAAAATTCACAATTTAAAGAGCTTATCACGCAAAAACGTGTTCTAATTTGTTGTGGTTCAGGAGGAGTGGGCAAAACAACGACTTCTGCTGCCTTAGCACTTTTTGCAGCAACACAAGGTTTAAAAACCTTGGTGTTAACCATAGACCCAGCCAAACGCTTGGCCAACTCTTTGGGCATTGAAGAGATTGATTATCAAGAGAGAGAAATTTCTGCTGCAAAACTTAAAAAAGCAGGAATAGAGACGCAGGCTCCTCTTTTTGCGATGATGTTAGATACCAAGCATACCTTTGATAATCTCATTAAAAAATATAGTGATAATCCAAAGAAAGCCGAAGAAATCTTATCTAATCAGCTCTATCGTCATTTATCCAATATGATTGCAGGTTCTCAAGAATACATGGCTATGGAAAAGCTTTATGAAATTTTAGAAGAAAGAGATTACGATTTGGTGGTATTGGACACACCGCCTTCACGGCATGCCTTAGATTTTTTGGATGCTCCTCGTAAAATGAAGGCTCTTATTGGAGACAGTCTTTTAAAGTGGTTTTTAAAACCTTCCATTTTTGTAGGTCGTGCTAGCTTTAAGCTTTTGGATCGACCGATGCGTCGAGTTTTTAAAACTTTAGATAAAGTTGCAGGTTTCGAATTTTTACAAGACCTTTCGGTTTTATTGATTTCAACTTCAGATCTCTTAGATGGTTTTCAAGAGAGAGCAGAAAAAGTCGAAACATTGCTAAAAGATTTTCATACAAGCTTTTTATTAGTGGCTTCTCCACATCCGATTCCAATTAGTGAAGCCAATTTCTTTTATCAAAAAATTAAAAAATCTAACTTACCCTTTTCGGGGTTTATTTTTAACCGTGTGCGTGTGCCCAATCGAGAAAGTTTAAAAGAGCTAAGTCAAGTTTCATCGCAAGCTAAAAAAGAGTATCAGAAAATTAAAAATTTTTGGAATCAGCTTGCTAAACGAGATCAGGAAGAACTCGAACAGTTTAAAGAATCACTTGGGCAAAAAATGGATGCATTGATTTTTAAAACGGTGCCAGAGTTTGAGCAAGATATTCATGATCTCAAAGGCTTATATCAATTAGCAAAATTGGCTTTTGGGTAGTTTTATAGAGGTTTATTTTCTAGTTTTGTTTGGTATACTCTTCGATGAGCTGTCGATCTAGGGGGTGGAGATAGGTGAACTCAACACCAAGACCAAGTCGGCTTTCTGTGTTAGTTTCGCCTTTGTCAAATTTGCGCATGACACGGACGATTTTTCCTATGGCCTGGATAGGTCGCATATGAGGGTAGAGTTTAAATCGAAGATAAACTTGGCTATGTAGAGGCAATAAATGATCAGAGCGAATTAAGATCCCACCTGAGCTAATATCTTGAGAAAAGCAATAGAGGTCGCCTTCGTGGAGTTCTTTTTCCAGAAAAACCTTAGTATGAATAGGTTTTCGAGGGAAATGGCGTTTTTCTTGAATGGCAATCTGGGCTATCATGCCTTAAGTTTAGCTTAATTTCTTTAAGGGAATAAAGGGAAAACTTAATAAATAAGAAAAATTTATAAAAAAACCCGGCTTTTTAAAAAAGGATATTGCTTTCGAACTTTTTTAACTTCTTGGAGGTCGAGTTTGACCGAAAGAATTCCAGGTCGGCTTTTTAACAAACCATGACACTCTCCCCATGGTCCAAAAATAGCAGAGTGACCTCCTAAAGGGAGTCCATGTAGGTCTTTTCCTACTTTATTGACTCCAATCATAAAACATTGGTTTTCGATGGCCCGCGCTTTGAGCAGAGTTAACCAGTGGTCAATGCGAACTTTTGGCCAAGCACTGGGAATCATTACCACTTGTGCGCCTCGTTTAGCATGCATTCGAAAAAGTTCAGGAAACCTAAGGTCAAAGCAAATGGCAAGGCCGATTTTTCCCCAGGGAAAAGTGACGGTTCGAACATGGCGGCCAGGGATAAACTTTTCATGCTCTTGTCCCAAAGTAAAAAGATGGATTTTTCGGTAACGATTGATCAACTCTCCTTTTGGGTCAATTAGGTAAGTAGAGTTATAGGCTTGCTGAGAATATTGTTTAGTCCGTCTTAGGGGGAGTTCCAACATTGACCCTGTCATGTAGCATTTGTGGAGACGAGAATAATTCTTTAACCAATGAAAACAGAAGGCGTTTTCTATTTCCTGCTTTTTGAGTTCTTTTGGATTGAAGCTTGAGGGCCACATTTCGGGAAAGATCATCCAATCATTTGCTTTGGGCTTAAAGTCTTTTAGCCAAACTTTGAGTCTTTCTAAGGTGCGAAGAGGTTCAGATTCTGAAGAAGCAAATTGAATAAGATGTATCTGCATAATAAAAGTTTTATAAAATTGCTTGACCAATATTAGAAGCTTTTTTACCCTTTGGTAAAGATGATTTTATCATTCGTGTACAGGTTTTTGAGACTCTTAACATGAAGTATGAATGAGTCCGCTTTTTTTGACAACTCAAAATATGAAAGAGGTTTTTTATGAAAAGCTATTTCAAAAGTAACCGATGGATCAAAATCGGGGTCTTTTCTATCCTAAGTTTATCACTTCTTGGCTCGGCTTGTAGCAAAAAGAAAGGCCCCATTAGTGATTCCGGTGGTCCAGAGGTTTATTCTATTGATTTAGAGATGATTCACTTTGACTATGATAAATATACCATTAAATCGGAATTCGAAGGGGTTTTGAAAAAACACGCAGAATGGCTAAAAACCAACCCTAAAACCAATATTGTGATTGAAGGGCACACCGATAAACGGGGTACCGAAGAATACAATCTAGCTTTGGGTGAAAGACGAGCCATTGCAGCAAAAAATTTCTTGGTTAATTTAGGGATCTCTCCTGATCGTATTTCAACCATCAGTTTTGGCAAAACCAAACAGATCGATTTTGGAGAGAGCGAGGCTAGCTATTATAAAAACAGGAGGGACGAATTTAAAGGCATTAAAAAATGAAAAAAAACTTAATTGCACTATTTTTGGGGGTCATGGCTTGCAGTCTTGGTTCTTTTGCGTATGCTGTAAAAGGAGAAGACCTTAAGGAGCTCAATCGTAAAGTAGATGAGGTGGTGAGCCATCATCAAAGTCAGAGTGAAAAAGTTGCTAAGGCTCTTAATCAAATGAGTGAGATAAAAGTGGAGTTTCAATCCATTAAAGGTCAATTACAAAGCAGTCAATATTTAGAAAAAGAATCCACGCGTGTTTATCAAGATCTTGATATGAGGGTTTCTGCTATCGAAGATAAATTGGATCAGATTCAGCTCATGATGCAAGAGTTTGTGCAATTAAAAAAGACAAGCGAACCTAATGCAGTAGGTGGAGATGTTTCAAAAGTTCTTTCTGAAGAACAGAAGGATTTTCAAAACTTGCTTGCGGTCTTTAATGCCAAAGACTATCACAACGCTGCTTCGGGTTGGATGGGCTTTTTAAAAAAGTACCCACAGAGTACTTATGCCAATAAAGCTCAATATTGGTTAGCAGAATCCTTTTATTACTTAGAGGATTTTGCAAAATCCATCCAAGAATTTCAGACTTTTATAGAAAAAAACCCACAAGATCCACGTGCTAAAGAGGCTTTTTATAAGCAGGGCATGGGTTTTTTAAGACTTAAAAGACCGGAACAGGCAAGACTCTTTTTTCAGAAGGTCGTTTCAGATTACCCTAAAAGTGCAGAAGCTTATAAGGCAACCAGTCGTTTAAAACAAATGGATGGTATAGAACAAAATGCATCTGACCCTGTTTCAGTGCCTCCTGTAATTTCAACAAGCTCCGAGTCTGCAGAAAATACTCCACAAGACCCTTCTGCAGGGGCTCCTGTTCACACACAGCCTTAGATTTTAGGATTTCATGAAAGTACTTGGTATTGAATCTTCTTGTGATGACCTATCCATGGCCATTATCGATCAAGGCAAGCTTTTGGCTCAGGTAACTTCAAGCCAAATAAAGGACCATGCCCCTTTTGGCGGGGTGGTACCAGAAATTGCCTCCAGGCGTCACTTGGAGACTCTGGATGCCGTCTTAAATAGTGTTCTCAATCAAGCCAATTTGTCTCTTCATGATCTCGAGGGAGTTGCGGCAACCTATGCACCTGGTCTTGTAGGGTCGCTGTTAGTTGGACTTAATTTTGGCAAGTCTTTGGCCTATGGCTTAAAACTCCCCTTTCGAGGTATTCATCATATTGAAGGTCATGTATGGAGTGTCTGTTTAGAACATCAAGTCCAGGAGCCCTTTTTAGGCCTCATTATTTCTGGAGGTCATACCCATCTTTATCAAGTCAATGGTTTGGGAGACTACCAGGTTTTGGGTCATACTGTAGATGATGCAATTGGAGAAGCCTTTGATAAAGTCGCTAAAATGATGGGGTTGCCTTATCCGGGAGGGCCTGCTAT
>JAUHYS010000151.1 GCA_030426445.1 bacterium | reverse complement strand
GAATTTCGCTTCACTCCCTTTCTTTTTTATCAAGACCTGTCTGCTCCAGATCCCTACTTCTTCATGCCAATACTGGCAGGCCTCAGTTTATTCTTATGCTTGCGGCTAAACTTTGTTCACCCTTCTTA
Source organism: bacterium (assembly GCA_030426445.1). GTDB lineage: Bacteria > UBA10199 > UBA10199 > DSSB01 > DSSB01 > JACKPJ01. The sequence continues at coordinate 5,599 of JAUHYS010000151.1, read as the reverse complement.
CAAGAAACTGGGGCTTTTTGCGGGCCTCGGTTTATTATTGACCGTACTCACTTTATACTTACCCCTTGGACTGGTCTGGTATCTATTGATCACCCTCGTGGTTTCACTTTGTCTTCAATGGTTTTTTCAAAAAAATAGACATGCTTCTCCCTCACCACCGTAAGAGCCTTTAGGGCAAAGCAAAACGCCCCCTCTGTAAAAATCACCCAAAAGGGTGATGTCTAAAAAATTTCTTTTCGTTATCCCAATGCTGTGATGAGCACTCAAAAAATACAATTCAAGAGTGAGAGTTCCTTTCATCAGTTAGCAGCCCCCCCAAGTTTGGTAGATTGTATGACAAGGGAGCGTTTAAATGCCTTTCTCCCTCAGAGTGAAGGAACCTGCATAACAGCCATAGTAGCCCCTGCTGGCTATGGAAAAACCACTTTAATGGCTCAATTTTATCAACAATTGGAGGCCCAAAATCAAGCCTGTACCTGGTTAAATCTTGAAGAAGCCGACAATCACCTGACAACGTTTTTAATGAAACTCTTTCGTCTATGCCAGGAACAAAATGAAGAGGTGGGTAAAGAAGCCCTTCAAGCCCTTTCAATTGGTCCCATGGGAAGTTTTAGGCCTTATTTAATTTCTTGGATAGAAGACATCGAAAAAATAGACGCTCCCTTCACTCTTTTTTTAGATGACCTTCATCTAATTCAAGACTTACAAGTTTTAGCTTGTCTGCATTTTCTTTTAAGCCACCCACCCAAAAACCTTCTCATGGTCTTTACCAGCCGACATAAACCCCCCTTGCCTTTAACTCAACTGCAGCTCTCTGGTCACTTAAAACTGATTTTAACCAAAGACCTTTGTTTTAACCACGAAGAGACACAGCAGTTTCTGGCACAAAACCATGGAAACCGTATTGAGGAAGATCAATTGACGCAGTTACTGCATTCCACTGAGGGGTGGCCCGCTGCACTCCGCATGTTGTCCCTCTGCCAGCAAAGTTTTCAAGAAGCCTTATTTCTAAAAGGCAGACAAGGTATTTGGTCTTATTTAGGTCAAGAGTTAACCAGTCAACTCGATCAAGAAGAACTGAACTTTTTATTGCAGGTTTGTCACCTTAATCACTTGCACAAAGATTTATGCAATCATGTTTGCAATATTTCTCACTCCCAAGAACTTTTTGAGCGTTTTGAAAAAAAAGGTTTTTTTATTCTTGCTATTGACCGTCAACGCCAATGGTTTCGCCTTCACACTTTGTTTAGGGAGTTTCTGATGGAAATGAATCAAAAACAATCCCCTCAAAATAGAAAAAAGATCTGTCGATTGGCGAGTCAATGGCATACTTCGATTGGAGACGAAGAGAGTGCTATTTCCTATGCACTCAAGGCACAGGATTACGATCAAGTTTGCTCCCTTTTAGAAAAACAAATTTTTCATTGGATTCATTATTTAGGAGACTACAGCAAGTGGATTAAAACCGTTGAAAAACTCCCCAAGGAATATCAAAAAATTCCGATGATTCATCTCCATACGGTTCTCGCTCTGGCAATGAAGCGAGAATTCCTTCTTGCAGAACAATTGCTGAAACAAGTTGGTATGCAGTCCGTGACAAAAGACGCTAACTTAATGCTTATCTATGAAGCCCTTTGGATTATTTTACACGGGCTTAAAGATGAAGTTTCTCTCTGTATTAAAAAAGCACCCCAATGGTTGAAAAAATGGAAAGGGCAAGAAGTCATTTGGCAGGCTCGAGTGATTGCCGCCCTGGGGGATGCCTACTTACTACAACATCATGTTCAAGAAACCCACGGCTGGATGTCAAAAGCTTTAGAACACGCTTATAAAAAGGCCAGCCCTCATGGCATCATGTGGTTGAGTATGATATTGTCGAACATCTACGAACAAAGAGGAGAACTCTCAAAGTGTGAAAATTTACTCAGTCGGGCTCTTCACTATTTGACTCAAGTTAATGGATCACAAATTATTGCCATACCTACCCTCTCTTTATATCTGGCAAATATCCTGTGGCAAAAAGGGCAAGTTCTGGCTGCACAAAGTTATTTTAAAAAAGCCCTTCGACTTAAAATATCCGATCATACTTATATCGAAACCCAAATTCGTGCATATTGTTTGCTCAATGGAATCGCCCAACTCGAAAAAAATTGGCTCAAGGCAGAGAAACTTTTATTAGAGGGAGAAAGTGAGGCCAAGAGAAATGCATCATTGCGTTTACGAGTTTCTCTGATGGCAGAAAGAGTCCAGCTCTACTTTAAAAGTGGTGCATCTTGCAAAGCCCATCAAACTTTAAAAGAGTTTACACAAAACTTTATTGATCAAGCAGAATCTTCCAATCTAAAAGACTACACTCTTGTCCATTATAAAAAAATCCAACAGTGTTTAAAAAATCAAAATTCTTTCACAGAGCCCTTTTCCCTAGCCGAAAAACTCACAAGTCGGGAAAAAGAAATCATCCTTATGATGCACTCGGCGATGACTCGAGAAGAAATCGCTACTTATCTGGAAGTGAGTCTCAATACTTTAAAACAGCATCTCAAAAATATTTATGGAAAATTTGGAGTCAACTCACGCTATGCACTCATACAAAAAAGTCAACACTCTGGATAAACCCAATACTTTTTCTGAAAAAGAAATCATTCGTCATGCCCTGATAGAAAAAATATTTTTGGCACTGCAACACAAACAAGTCGTGTGGCTTTCCTCACCTGCAGGGTATGGGAAAAGCATTATAATGCGACAAGTCCTTCAAAGAAGTTCCACAATGGGTTTTCAAGCAGAGTGGATTTCGGCAGACAAGGAAGCGCACTTTTTTAAAAAATTTTTTTTTGATCTTAAAAAATCAAAGCCCAGTTTATTTTTTTTAGACCACCCTTCTTCTCAGAATCTACAAATTTTCTTAGAAACTTTAAACAGCTGCTTTAATAATAAAAAAATTTTGCTCGCCAGTCGAAAGCTTCCTCAAGCTTGTGGCTATAAAACATTTCGTCCCAATCATTTAAAGTTTTTCGGGATCAGCCAATTAAAATTCAGTCTTTTAGAAACCCAATTTTTTTTACAAAAAATCGCTAAATTAGCGATTCAAGATAATGAAGCTTCCACACTTTTTCACAAAACCGGCGGCTGGCCTGTGGCCTTACAAAGTTTTAGTCTTGCGATAGAGCAAGAAGAAAACTTATCTTTACAGGCTTTTATCGATGAGTTTTCGGGTTCCTACCACGAGTTACAAAATTACTTTTCAGAAGTGGTCATGACAAAACTCCGAGCTAAAGAACAGGAATTACTCAAATGCTGTTCGGTGTTTAAAAGCTTTGATGAAGCCTTGGTCAAAAATCTTTCTTTAGGTAAAGTTCCTTCACTAAAAAACTTTTATCATCGGGGATTTTTTTTAAAGAAACACACTCAACACAAAGGGCATTTTAGTTTTTTCCCTCTTTTTCAACAATACCTTCAAAGTCAATTATCTTTTATACAGTGGGAACAAATCTTAAGACAGGCGGCCCCGTGGTTAAGTCAATTTCCCCAGCCCCAAACATGGGTTGCGGATTACCTCGGTATTGATAAACTATCTCCCTCCATGAACGAAAACCTATTAAAAGGAAATCAAAACACAAATAATCAGCAAGCCGCAGGCCCAATATTGACCCCAAGAGAAAAAGAACTGATGACAGAATTAAAGTCGGACATCCCCTTAGGACAAGTCGCTCAAAAACTCTTTATCAGTAAAAACACCCTCAAAACTCACCTCAGAAAGCTCTATAAAAAATTCAATGTTAAAAATCGAGCTGGCCTACTGGTGAAGCTCAAGGAAGAGTCCTCAGATTCGAATAAAAACAAATAAAAACAAAAAGTTTTGACATGAATCGGTAAAGTTATTTTGTTAGATAAACCTTGAAAGTACCTGCCAAACATGGTACTCACTTCTCTTTAAATTATCTTAACCATGCTCACCCTGTTTTAATTAATGACTATTTATAATAACATTTAACTATTAGGGATAAAAAAGCTTAAATCATAACTAGATTAACAAGCACTCACTTTTTTAGAAAAGGAAACGATTATGAACACTCAATTTATTAAAAGTAAAAAGAATCTCTTCTGTCTATTCTTTTTATTTTGTTTCACTCTTCTTGGTAGCTCAAGCAGCTTTGCCTCAATTCCCAGTTTTTTTCCCACTAATGGAATTGGATTTGGAAATGTTCCGGTAAATACGAGTGTCGATAAAGTCATTGTAGTCCAAAATAATGGCAATACCCCCGCCACGATCACATCGATTAACAACGTGCCCCCAGGCTTTCTCATTTTTGCAGCAAGCTGTCTCAACAACCAACTTGACACCAACGAAATATGTTTAATTGAAGCCAGATTCACTCCAACTGCGAGTCAATTATACGGCATACTCTTTGAAATAGCGGGCATTGAAGGCAATAACGACGATCCTTTTGCCTTCAACTATGGTATCATTGGTACAGGAGTCGGAGATGCAGCACTCACAACCGACCCTCCTATCTCATTTTTTGGAGATGTCCTTACGGGAACTCAAAGTCCTCCCCAAACTATTTATATACAAAACACGGGTAACGTGGATGTCGAAATTTTAAATGTAGATTTAGATAACGTTGCTGATTTTACCATTGTCAAAAACAGTTGTTTTAATGCCATTTTAGAGCCCGGCATCTTTTGCTATATTGATGTGACCTTTGATCCCTTCACCAATGGCCCAAAAGCTGGCATCATTACATTAAACACAAGTCCAAATCTCGGCAATCCTGCTGTAACCGTGGAAGGAACCGGCATCCCTGCAGGTCAAGCCCTCTTTTTAAACACCAGTAATATTGATTTTGGAGATGTCGGCATTGGTATCGAAAGCCTCCCACAAATCATCACCGTCACCAACACCGGTGATGCGAATGTAGCTTTTGGTATGGTGACCGATGACGGTGCACCTGAGTTTAAGAAAACTCAAGATACCTGTAGCAACCTTATCCTAAGCGCAGGTGGTCAATGTAATATCAGTTATACTTTTACTCCCACAGTCGAAGGCCCTGACTCTGCAACAGTCACCATCCCTAACGACCTTAATGACCTGATGGTACAATTGGACGGCAATGGAACGATTGACCCTGCCGTGGTTTTTAGTCCACTGGCTATTGATTTTGGTCAGATCCCCGTTGGTGAGAGTTCGCCCACTACAATCGTGACGGTCACCAGCACCGGATCCACTCCTCTATTTGTAGACAGTGTGCAGATTGTCAATGGAACTCACTTTACAATCGATCAGACGACTTGTAATGCCTCATTACTTATTCCAGGAGCCTCTTGCCTCATCGTGGTCTCGGGAACTCCTCAACTGGAAGGCATTTTTAATGATTCGATTAACTTTGTCACCAATACTAATATAAATCCCAACGTCCCTCTCACTGTAGAAGGCGTCATCCGACAACTCACGATTGACCCACCCGCTCCTTTTGAATTTGGCAATGTCAATGCCGGTGAAGAAAGTCCAGAGCAAATTTTTACCGTGACCAACACTGGTGGAGCCCCTACCGAGATTTTTTCGACCTCATTAATCGGAAAAGATACCGAACAATTTAAC
>JAUHYS010000150.1 GCA_030426445.1 bacterium | reverse complement strand
CAGTGGAAAGCCTCCTGAAATGCTAGAAAAAATTATTGAAGGCAAGCTCCAAAAATTTGCTAAAGAAGTTTCCTTGGTGGATCAAATTTTTGTCAAAGATCCCGAAGGCAAAAAAACGGTTGGAGCTTATCTCAAGTCTTTTGACCCCAATGCTCAAATTATTCAATTTGTGCGCTTTCAAGTGGGTGAAGGTTTAGAAAAGAAGCAGGAAAATTTTGCCGAAGAGGTGGCTAAGCAAATATCCAAGTAGTTTTTTATTTTTATGGATACAAAAAAACCCATCTATAGACGTATCTTACTAAAACTCAGTGGTGAATCTCTCATGGGCCCTGAGGGCTATGGCATTAATATTCAAGTCGTAAAAGGTATTGCCGCAGAGATTAAGGAAATTTCTGAGCTTAAAGTCGAAGTTGCCATTGTCATTGGTGGTGGAAATATTTTCAGAGGCCTACAAGGCGAAAGTCAGGGCTTTGATCGAGCAACCGGAGATTACATGGGCATGTTAGCGACGGTTATCAATGCCATGGCCCTACAAAATTTTTTAGAGGAAGTCGGTGTTTTTACGCGAGTGCTTTCGGCCTTGGAAATTCACCAACTCGTTGAACCCTATATTCGCCGACGTGCCACCCGCCATCTCGAAAAAGGCCGGGTAGTAATCTTTGCTGCTGGGACGGGCAATCCTTTTTTTACCACGGATACTGCAGCAGCTCTACGAGCTATGGAAGTTCGAGCCGATGTGATTTTAAAGGGCACTAAGGTGGATGGAGTCTATGACTCGGACCCTTTATCAAACTCTTCAGCAAAACGTTTTTCTCAATTAACTTATTTGGATGTACTCAATCAAAAACTCAAAGTCATGGACTCTACAGCCATTTCTCTATGTATGGATCATGACCTTAAAATTGTGGTGTTTGATTTATTTAAAAAAGATAATATCAAACGTGTTGTTTTAGGTGAAGATATTGGCACCATTGTGAGTTAAATTTTCATTTAAGGGGAACAAAAATGTCTCAAGCCATTATAGAAAAAGCTAAAGAAAAAATGGAAAAATCTCTTAAGTCAATGACAGGCGAATTTGCAAAAATTCGTACTGGAAGGGCTTCAACGGCTCTCCTTGACGAAATTAAGGTAGATTATTACGGGACACCCACTCCACTTAATCAGGTGGGGACTTTGGGGGTTCCTGAACCCCGTTTGATCACGATTTCACCCTGGGATGCCTCCGTGATACCTTTGATTGAAAAAGCCATTTTAGCATCAGATCTTGGTTTAACCCCTTCCAATGATGGTAAACTCATTCGCATTCCTATTCCTGCCTTGACCGAAGATCGCCGCAAGGAAATGGTCAAACTGATGAAAAAATATGGTGAAGAAGGGCGAGTGGCCATCCGTCATGTCAGACGCGAGGCTTTAGATGAGTTTAAAAAACTCGAAAAGGATAAGGAAATCAGCGAGGATGAACTTAAACAACTTTCGGAAGAAGTCCAGAAAGTTACCGATCAATATATCAAAAAAGTCGACAATGTGATTGAACATAAAGAAAAAGAAATTATGGAAGTCTAGATGGATTCCTTACCCTATCTTCAAGATTCTCATTTACCCCGTCATGTCGCGATTATTATGGATGGAAACGGGCGCTGGGCTCAGGAAAAAAACCTGCCTCGCATCGAAGGCCATCGCCAAGGAAGCGAAACCGTCGAGGCCATTGTAGAAGCCAGTCGAGAAATTGGTATCGCTCATTTAACCCTCTATGCATTTAGTCAGGAAAACTGGCACCGCCCACAAGTTGAGGTGCGTGCATTAATGCAATTACTTAAACATTTTCTTTTAAGTAAAAAGCAAAAACTTCTAGATAATGATATTCGTTTGCTTGCCATTGGACAAATCGACAGCTTACCACAGGACGTCCAGCAAACCTTAACCCGTACTATAAAAGATACCAGACACTGTTCAAGCATGACGCTTACTTTGGCTTTAAGTTATAGCTCTCGGGGTGAGATTTTAGATGCAGTTAATTTAGCGATCCGTCAGGCGATGGCAAAAAATGAACCTTCTTTATTAATGGACGAAAAAAGTTTTGATCAGCTTTTATATACCGATGGTCGAGTCCCTCCTGATTTGCTTATTCGTACGAGCGGTGAATATCGCATTAGCAATTTTCTCTTATGGCAAATGGCCTATACCGAACTATATTTTACTGATAAACTTTGGCCTGATTTTAAAAAGGAAGATTTACTTCTAGCGCTTCAAGAATACTATCAACGTGAAAGAAGATTTGGCCGGACGCGAGAGCAGGTTTTAGCCACATGTTAGCCCGCCTAATTACAGGAGTTTTTCTTGCTCTTAGCGTCAGTCTAAGTATTATTTTTTTCCCTCCTCTTATTATAAAAATTATTGTTGTTCTATTAACGGCCATAGGTGCTTACGAATGTGCACGTATGCTACTTCCTAAAAGTGAAAAACGACTTTTATACTTAAGTGTTTTTTTTAGTATGGTGTTATCTGTCAGCTTAATGTTCTTAAATCCATCATCCCATTTATACCCTCTGCAAGTTGCGGCTTTACCTATTTTATTTTTACTGCTTTTACTTTTTCATATTTTTTTCCCAGGAGAAATTCACCAAGTGACTCATAAAATTACCGGATCTCTTTTTACCGTCATATATTGTGGAATTTTATTTTCTTTTTTAGGGCTGCTCCGTGATACCCATCAAGGTAAAGCCTGGCTTTTTTATACCTTAGCCTGTACTTTTTCTTCCGATACAGGGGCTTTTTTTGCAGGGCGTTATTTGGGTAAGCATAAGCTGGCACCTAAGATTTCTCCGAATAAAACCATTGAAGGTTTTTTTGGAGGAGTTTTGATGAGTATCGGCGTGGCTTTTTTTATGAGTGTCTTTATTTTTAAAAATTTTTCCTCTTTAGAAGTGCTTGTCATTGGAAGTATTTGTGGCATGGTAGGGCCTTTTGGAGACCTGACTGAATCTTTAATTAAGCGTGGAGCCGGTGTCAAAGACAGTGGAAAACTCATCCCAGGCCATGGAGGTCTCCTAGACAGGGTAGACGCCTTGCTTTTTACGGCTCCCGTGGTATACGGCTATGCTTATTGGGTGAATTTATGAAGAAAATGAGTTTATTAGGTTCCACTGGATCCATTGGTCAATCAACCTTAGACGTTGTCCGGCAAAACAAGGATGAATTTGCTGTCTTGGCAATGTCATGTGGTCGCAATCTTGATCTTTTTGCCAAACAAATTGACGAATTTAAACCCCAACTCGCTTCTGTACAATATGCAGAAGATATTCCCAAATTGAGAGAAAAACTCAATTTTGAGGGAGAAATTCTTTATGGAGAAGAGGGTAATCTTGCCGTAGCAACGCATGGTGAAACCGATTACTTGCTTTCTGCCATTGTGGGGGCAGCGGGACTGGCACCTACTTATGCAGGCATTCTTGCTAAAAAGACGATAGGCTTAGCTAATAAAGAAACTATGGTCATTGCGGGAGAACTCATGAATGCGGCAGCACAAAAAAATCAAGTTAAAATTCTTCCAGTAGACAGTGAACACTCCGCCATTTTTCAATGTCTGAACGGCGAAAAAAAAGCAGAAATCCGACGCATGATCTTAACAGCGAGTGGGGGCCCTTTTTTACATAAACCTTTGGAAGAATTTTCGCAAATCACAGTTGAGCAAGCGCTCAAACATCCCAACTGGTCCATGGGGGCCAAAATTACCATTGATTCGGCCAGCCTGATGAATAAAGGATTAGAACTAATTGAAGCACGTTGGATTTTTGATATGGATCCTGATAAACTGGATGTCATTGTTCATCCTCAAAGCATTGTCCATTCGATGATTGAGTTTGTCGATGGCTCGGTCATGGCTCAATTAGGAATTCCCGATATGCGTATTCCGATTGCTTATGCCATGAGTTACCCTCAACGTTTGCCCAATACATTGCCTTCCTTAGATTTAAAAAAAATTAGCCGCTTAGATTTTTTAGAACCCAATGAAAATAAATTTCGTTGTTTAAGTTTAGCCAAACAAGTCATGAAAGATGGGGGCACCTATGCAGCCGTGTTGAATGCAGCTAACGAAGTTGTTGTAGAAAATTTTCTTAAAAAGAAAATTAACTTTCATCAAATACCTATTTTTATCGAAGAAGCATTAGAAAAACATTGTTCCAAACAACCCAAATCTTTAGAGGATATCCTAGTCGCTGATCAATGGGCAAGAGAAACGGTTAGCTCTAAAATCGCGGCTTAATTTTTTAGTTGATACAAAATCAACTTAGAATACATTTATGCTAGTCATTCTTTCTTTCATTTTAGGACTCGGATTATTGATTTTCATTCATGAATTTGGCCATTTTGTGGTGGCTAAACTCAATGGAATTCGAGTGGAGCGCTTTTCTCTTGGCTTTGGCCCACGTCTTATTAAATTTACTATTGGTGAAACAGAATATTGTTTATCGGCCTTGCCTTTTGGTGGCTATGTCAAGATGACGGGGCAAGATGATTTTGGCCCCGAAGAAGACATTTCTCCTAACGCTGACCCGCGTGCTTTTACCAGTAAAAGTATTTTAGCTCGCTTAAGTGTTGTCGTGGCGGGACCTATCATGAATCTTATTCTGCCTTTTATTTTATTTCCTGCAGCTCTCATGATTGGGGTTCATGAGCATAAAGTGATGCAAGAATCTCCTCATCTATTAGGTGTTTTGGAAAACTCACCCACTGAAGTAGCCGGTTTACAAAAGGGAGATCTGATTAAGAAAGTGATGGGAAAGGAAGTTTCTAATTGGAAAGAAGCTCTTGAAGCTTTTTCTGACATGGAGCAGCAAAAAACGATCCCTATTGTATTTGAACGAAGTGGCGAAATCAAATCAACCGAGATTAACGTTGCCAATCTTGATAAATGTGGGGAAGGCGTTGGATTACACCCACTTGAGTTTTTGAGTTTTCCTCCAGTCATTGGAGAAATCGAACCTAACTCACCTGCCGAAGCGGAAGGTTTAAAAGTAGAAGACAGAGTGCTCGCCATCAATGATGAAGCTGTTGAAGAATGGCAAGATATTACAAAAAAAATACGTGCTTCAAATGCGGAATCTATTTTAATTAAAATTAAGCGAGACAAAGAGATTCTTGATTTTAAGATTAAGCCTAAACAACATAAGTGTGTCCGAGATGATAAAAGTGAAAAACTCACACCTATTATTGGAATTATGCATTCCAGGCTCGCTAACTCAGATTATCAAGTTTTTCGTTATTCTTTTTCAGACGCTTTGACAAGAGGCGTAGAAAAAAGTTTTGAGTTTTACGGTCTGACTTTTCATATTTTAAAAAAGCTCGTTACGGGAAAGCTTTCTATGAATGAACTAGGAGGCCCTTTTCGTATTGCCCAAGCGTCCGGACAACGCGCTCGTCATGGTATGGGTGAATTTTTTATTTTTCTTTGCTTTTTAAGCATACAATTAGGAGTGCTTAACCTACTACCCATTCCTGTTTTAGATGGCGGGCATGTGATGTTTCTTACTTACGAAGCTATTTTTCGTAAACCACTCTCCGTAAAGATTCGTTACTTTTTACAAGTGGTTTTTCTCATCTTACTTTTTAGTTTTATGATATTTATCACATTTAACGACATCATAGGCATCTGGAGTCAATCGATTAATCATTTGTTTTAAGTATGAAAATTCTTGCTATTGATACATCCAGTAAAAGTGAAAGCGTTGCTTTAATTTGCAATCAAGAACTGCTAGCAGAAG
>JAUHYS010000149.1 GCA_030426445.1 bacterium | reverse complement strand
ACCTGACCAAAGTTCTGCCAGCGCTGGGGTCCGAGCGTAAGATTTCTTCTTCGATACTGGCTTGAGGGTCCAGACGTTCGACATTGGTTTGTCCAAAATAGGAGACTTTTGCATTAGGTGAAATTTCTATCGAGCCGCAGCTGGGCTCTAAATCATTGGCTAAAAGTCTGAGCAATGTGGTCTTGCCCTTGCCATTTTTTCCAATGATACCAATTTTATCGCCTGCTTTGACCGAAAGATCGAGTTGAGAAAATAACCAGTTTTGCTGATCGGTATAGGAATAAGATAAATCTTTTATATGCAGGGGCCATTTTCCAATAAAGTCTGAGTAAGGAAAGCGAAAGGCCAGTCTTTCGATCTCACTGAGCTCGCTTTTAACCCCTTGCTTTTCTAAGAGCTTGACTCGCGACTGGACTTGACGCGCTTTGGAAGCCTTCGCTCTAAATTTTTCGATAAAAGCTTCGGTTTGTTCTCTTTTTTTTAATTGGTTCTGTCTGGTTAACTCATAGTGTTTTTCTTCTTGATCGCGTTGTTGATAATAGTCTCCCGTTTTACCGGCCATTTTTCTTAGCTGATGCCGATGAATACTTAAGCTATGCGTGATCACGGCATCCATAAATTGGCGATCATGCGTGATCAGCAAAAGTTCTCCAGGCCATTGCTGTAAAAAACTTTCGAGCCAACGCAATGACACAATATCGAGATAGTTGGTGGGTTCATCCAATAAAAGCATGTCTGGCTTGGAAGCTAATAAACGGACTAAATTGAGACGAACTTGAAAACCTCCCGAAAGACTCTCTGGAGGCAAACTAAATTGCTCTTCACTAAATCCCATACCTAATAGAATGGCTTTTGCCTGATAAGAAAGGTCCACTCCGTCTTCGGAAGGGGGAAGGTCTCGACAAGCTTCTTCTAAAATATTTTTTTTTTGGAAGGCTATTTTTTGTTCTAAAAAACCTAAACGATAGGAGCGTGGCAGAATGACTTTTCCATCATCGGCTTCCAGTTTTCCTTCGATGATTTTAAATAAGGTCGATTTGCCATGGCCATTGCGCCCAATCAGACCGATTCGCTCTCCTTTGGCGATATTGAAACTGGCCTTTTCAAATAAGAGCTGACCTCCAAAGGACTTACTTAATTGTTCTACTTTAATCATGGGGCTTTATTACTGGGTTCTTCGAGCAGACTCAATAAAACAAAAGAAGAAAACGCTCACAAGATATCGAGTGAATATAAGTGACTTAAAAAAACATGGGTTTGGCCAAACCCATTTGAATGAGTTGGGCATTGAGGTAAATACCTTCGCGAAAAATCTTGTCTAAGTCTGTCCAAACTGGGTGGTATAAAATATCTCCGATAAAGCGACCAAAAGAATCCGTCTTATAAGTTTTGACCAAAAAGCGTTCTAAGGGGCCCAAGGTTTCTTGCAGGAAGTCCTTACCTTTTAGTGCAAGCTCGTGATTGGGGCCGTGGAGTTCGGGTGTATTGATGCCCCGCAGGCGCACACGAATCTTACGCCAGGTATCAAAACCTTGATCGACCATGAGATCGGGCGTGTCTCCATCCAAGCTGAGGATCAATCTTGCCGGAAACACAAAAATATTAGAAGTCGGGCGCTGCAAAATTTGATCTCTTAGGCTTTGGTTTTGCATAATGTGAAAGAGGTTGCCTTTGATGGCTCTATGGATGTCTTCTCCTGAAAGGCCATCTTCATTGACTTGCTCTAAATAAAAGAGCGCTTCTTCTGTTTTTTCAATGGGTAGAATTTCTCGAATATGCGACCATTTAATATGTGGTGTATGGAATGCCTTGGGCAGGCCTTTGGGAAAACGCTGGAAGAATTGATAAAAATTGTAGAGTTGTGTTCTGCTATAACCGGAGTCTTTTGCTAAACGAGTGATGTGTCCCTTTTTTTGATCTGAAGAAATGGTTCCTCTTGATTGGCTAATCATTTTTCCGATTTCTAAATAGCTTTTGAGCCGATTTTCGTGGTAAATTTCATCATCGAGAGAAGAAAGGATTTTTTTAAGCTTCTCAATGGTTCTTTGATAAGTTTTGGTTTGATAGAAGTTTTTCTTCATATGGCCCCCTTTGATAAAAGTTTGATCGTTTTTTATCATTAACTTATTGAAAATGAAAGCTTAAAGCGTACGCGGCGTCCACGGCCGGGGACAGTTATGGGTGGCTAACTTCCTCCATGCTAACTTCTTTTTGCAGGGCTGCAATCACTTGGGCAATGACTTCTCGCAGGTCATGTGCAATCAAAACTTCGATGATTTCTTTGTGGCCCTCTAAAGTTCGGACCACTGCCATGTCTTCGTAAGCTTCTAAAACGGCTTTTATGTAGACAATTTCCTTGGGATCGACTTTAAAGTAGCGGATAAGTGTTTCGTTAATTTTATTCATAGCTTCTTAATGTGAAAGAAAAAGCAATATGTCAAAACTTCATTTGATCCATCAGGGTTCCAGTCAAGAAATCGAATTTTTTCAGCAAGAAAATCAATTTCGTATTTTACTGAATGATTCAGTGAATGACTCGGAAATTGAGGGCGAAATTTTACAATGGGAGCCCCCACATTTTAAAGTCAGTATCAAAGGTAAAATCACGCAAGGGACTTTTTATCGGGGGCGTGATTTTGTGGATATTCATTTAGCGCAGGGCAATTTTAGAATTCAATTTCCCAAAAAGCAGCGGCATGGATCGGGTAGTGAATTGACCGAAGGGGATATTTTGGCTCCCATGCCCGGCAAGGTACTCAAGTGTTTGGTGCAAGAAGGTGAGGAAGTTAAAAGTGGCGATTGTTTGATGGTGATTGAAGCCATGAAAATGGAGCATAAGATTTTGGCTCCGGTGGATGGAGAGGTTGAGCAGGTCTTTTTTAAAGAATCTGACAAAGTTTCTCAAGGCGACGAACTTTTGAAAATAAAAGAGTAAATGAAAATGCAATACCCAAAAAAAGTTGAAATAAGCGAAGTCGGGCCGCGAGATGGCTTGCAAAATGAGTCGGCTCTCATCAACACAAAAGACAAGCTCGCTTTCATTCATGCCTTGGCGGATGCGGGTTGTGCACAGATTGAAACCACGTCCTTTGTGAAACCCTCTGCCGTACCGCAGATGGCCGACGCGGCCGATGTGATGAGCCAGCTTAAGCAAGATGCTGCAGTACGATATATTGTATTGACTCCCAATCAAAAAGGTTTGGAGCGAGCGATTGAAAATGGAGCCAAGGCGGTCGCCGTGTTTACTGCGGCTTCCCAGACTTTTAATCAAAAAAATATTAACGCCACGATTGAAGAGTCTTTGCAAAATATTGAGCAGGTGATGAGTCAAGCGCTGCAAAAAAATATTTGGGTGCGTGCTTATATTTCGACTTGCTTTGCCTGCCCTTACGAAGGTGAGATCGATCCGCAAAAGGTCGTGCCCATTGCGCAGCGGCTTTTAGATATGGGGGCTCATGAGCTGTCGATTGGAGATACCATTGGCAGAGCGACTCCCAATCAAGTGGAGGCCTTGCTGAGTTTGCTTTTGCAATTTTATCCGATCGATCAAATTGCTTTGCATTTTCATGACACGCGTGGCACGGGCCTGGCCAATGTTTTGACTGGTTTGCAAATGGGTATTCATAAATACGATTCTTCAGCAGGTGGTTTGGGAGGCTGCCCTTATGCACCAGGCGCGTCAGGTAATATTGCGACAGAAGATCTACTTTATATGTTGCATGGCATGGGCATTGAGACGGGCATAGATTTGGACAAAGTGGCCGAAGCCTCACTTCATTTAGCTAAAGTTTTAGGACGCACTTTGCCAAGTCGATACTTGCAGACGCTTCAATCTTCTTGTTAAAAATGGAGGTGTTTTACGTTTAGCCATCTAAAAAACGACATTCGTGTTGCCAAGCAACGTGACCCCGCAGCACGCAATACTTTAGAAATCTTACTTTGCTATCCGGGTGTGCATGCCTTGATATGGCATCGCCTTTGTCATTGGATTTGGAGAAAATTGAAGCTCAAACTTTTTGCGCGTTGGATTTCGCAGATGGTGCGTTTTTTTACAGGCATCGAAATCCATCCTGGAGCTACGATTGGTGAAGGCTTTTTTATCGATCACGGCATGGGCGTGGTCATTGGTGAGACTACTGAGATCGGCAAAAACGTTACCATCTATCAAGGAGTGACTTTGGGTGGTACCAGTTGGAAAAAAGAAAAACGTCACCCCACGATTCAAGATAATGTGGTGGTGGGAGCGGGTGCAATTTTATTAGGTCCGATTTTGGTGGGCAACAATAGTCGAGTGGGAGCCAGTTCGGTGGTGGTTAAAGATGTGCCAGCGCATTCAACTGTGGTGGGGATTCCGGGTCGCGTGGTTTCGCATCCGACGGATGTGGTGGGTGAACATTATGATTTAGAGCACGGACAGTTACCGGATATCGAGTTCAAAGAAATCCAAAGTATGCGCGAGGAAATGCAACGCATGGAACAACAAATGGCAGAGGTGTTGCGGGCTCGAAGCAGTGATTATGAGATTTAAAGGTATACCGTGATTTACTTGGATAACAACGCAACGACGATGCTGGCTTCAGAACTGCAAGACCTTGCGCAAGAAATTTGGAATATAAATGGCAATGCAAGTAGTGTGCATCAAAGCGGTCAAAAGGCGCGGCGGCTCCTCAACGAATCGCGTGAGATCTTTGCGCAAAGTCTCAATTGCGCAGAAAAAAATTTGGTTTTGACTTCCTGTGCGACCGAATCCATCAATACGATTTTAAAAAGTGTTTTTCTTCCTCTTGATGCCAAAAAAAATCATCTCATTGTATCAGCAGTCGAGCACTCAGCGCTTTTGGAAACTGCCAAAAATTTGCAAGAGCAGGGAGCCGAGCTTAGTATTTTAAGCGTGGATGCAAAGGGCAATTTGGATCTGGCAGAACTTGGGTCGCTCATTAAAAACGAAACCGCACTGATTGCGGTGATGTATGCCAATAATGAAACCGGTAAGATTTTTCCCATTCAGCAAGTGGGAGATCTAGCGCGTGAAGCGGGCGTGCCTTTGCTCTGTGATGCGGTTCAAGTGCTGGGCAAATATCCGATTGATCTTAAAAAATTGCCGGTCGATTTTTTGGTGGCCTCCGCGCATAAATTTCACGGGCCCAAAGGCGTGGGTCTGCTTTACTTTGCTCCAGAGCAAAAACTCAATCCGCTTTTATTGGGAGGCAGGCAAGAGCGTGGCTACCGTGCAGGTACCGAAAACATTCACGGCATTTATTTAGCAGCCAAAGCCTTGGAGTTAGCGCTAAAAAATTTGCCCGATTATGAACAACATATTCGCTCGATGCGTGACTATTTATACCAAGGTCTTGCAGAAAAAATTCCAGAGCTCCAACTGACGATCGATTTAGATTCCTCACTTTATAATACCTTGCACCTGCGCAGGCCGGGTATTTCGGGTGAGTCTTTACTCATGAGCCTCGACATGGCCGGTATTGAAATCAGCGTGGGTTCGGCCTGCGATTCGGGCTCGCTGGAGCCCAGCCACGTGCTGATGGCCATGGGCTTAAATGAGCAAGAAGCCATGGAGGGCTTGCGCTTTAGTTTATCTCGTTATAATACAATGGCCGAAATTAAGAAGAGCATTGAGGTAGTGGCTAGAGTTGTTGGAGGTTTAAAAAAGTAGTAGTGCTTGATGAAGTTGTTTTAATTGGGCTTTAAACGCCCCCTGGCCCCCTCTTAGAATTAAGAGGGGGGATAACTATATAAAATTAATTAAAATTATCATGTTATTAAGTT
>JAUHYS010000148.1 GCA_030426445.1 bacterium | reverse complement strand
TAATTGAACAGAGCGGGGATTATGTGGAACCTCTTTTACAATTTTTTCGTCAGCGCGAAAAACGGCAATAATCTCACAGAGACCTTGCCCAGTGTCGACGAAATGCAAGACATTTTAGACATCAAGGGTGTCGATTTTTGGAATCTCTCGTGGGCCTTTTGGCTGGTGGCGTTGTTTATTGGTCTGGTCACGGTTTTGGGGATTGCCTTTCTGATTTACTTTTTCTTTTTTAGAAAAAAAACTCCCCAGCAAGCTGTTTTAACGCCTTTGCAAAAAGCCTATTTCAATTTGGAGGAGCTTGAAAAGTCTTATCAAGCTGAAAAACTTACGGTAAGGATTTTTTATTTTCGACTGTCAGAAATTTTTCGCTTTTTTCTGGAGGAAGAGCTCCAAGTCATGGCTGTAGAAGCAACTGATGAAGAGCTGAAACAAAATTTGCTAGCCATTGAAAAAGGCCGGCAAAATCAAGCAG
This sequence comes from bacterium, assembly GCA_030426445.1. Taxonomy (GTDB): domain Bacteria; phylum UBA10199; class UBA10199; order DSSB01; family DSSB01; genus JACKPJ01. The sequence goes on along the minus strand of JAUHYS010000148.1, from coordinate 5,317 downwards.
GCCTGGACTGGCTGATCGAAATCAACGCACTTGCAAAATACGCCAAGTATCAACCTGACTCAGCAGAAATCCAAAAAAGCTTGCAAACTTGCCGTGAACTGATGGCGGCTTTTGCAAAGCCTGTTCAGCAAGGCTCTGCAAAAGGAGGCGCTGCCTAATGTTGCCCTTTGCCTACCCTTGGCTTTTGCTCTTAGTTTTGATTCCTTTGGCTTTATTGTTTTGGGAAATTTTTGCCAAACGCAAACTTAAAATTCATTTTCCACTCGCAAGCCAAACAAAATCCCTTTCACGTTTGCAAGACCCTCTCAAAGCCAATTTACACCGTATTTTTATTTGGGCGGCCTTATTTTTTATGGCCATCGCTTTGGCCAGACCCCAATGGAAATGGCAAGAGGTGGAAAGCACCAGTGAAGGTATTGATATTGTGTTAGCACTGGATACTTACAGAAGCATGGATGCGCGGGATTTTAATTTAGATAAGCGTCCCGTCAGTCGATTAACTGTGGTGAAAAAAGTGGTCGCGGATTTTATTTCGGGCCAATTTGGAAATCGTATTGGCTTGGTCGTTTTTGGTCAATACGCCTTTACCCAAAGTCCACTGACATTGGATTATGATTATGTGATCCATTTAGTAAAACAACTGGAAATTGGCATGGCTGGGGATGGAACAGCCATGGGTGATGGTTTGGGTTTAAGTCTGAAACGCATTAACGAATCCACAGGCAAATCCAAAGTTGTGATTTTGTTGACTGATGGCCGCAATAATTTTGGTAAACTCCCTCCCCAAAATGCAGCCGAGATTGCCAAAAGTTTGGGAATCAAGGTGTATACGATTGGTATCGGCACGCAGGGCCGTTCTTTTGTTCCCGGCATTGGATATGTCAAACTGGATTTGGATGTCGAAACCTTGCAAGCCATTGCGCAAACGACTGGCGGGAAATTTTATCATGCAACGGACAGTCAGGCCTTACAAGAAATCTATGATCAGATTGCGCAACTGGAAAAAACTCAAATCACTGAAACTCAATACGAAGTCAAAAAGGAACTCTACCCTTATTTTGTCGGCTTGGCACTCCTCCTACTTTTTTTAGAAATGGTTTTTTCGGCAACTTGGTTGAGGAGGGTGATATAAATGAGATTAGGTCATATCGATTACGTCTTTCTCCTCTTTTTATTACCCCTATTAATTGGTCTGGTGATTTGGAAATATTATCAAAGCCAAAGACGTTGGAAAATTTTTGCCGAAACGCGTTTTAAAAAAATACTCATGCCCGGTTCGTGGCCAGATATGCACGTCGCTAAGGATATTATCAAAATTTTGGTGTTTATCTTTTTGGTTTTAACTTTAATGGAGCCGCAATGGGGAGAGCGCGAAGAAAAAATTACCCTGCGCGGTGTCGACATGATGATTTTGGTCGATTTATCGGATTCGATGTTGGCACAAGACGTGTCTCCCAATCGTTTAGAAAGACAAAAGCGCAAAGTGGGGGACTTGCTGCACTTACTTAAAGGCGATCGTGTGGGCTTAATTGGTTTTTCAGGAAGGAGTTTTCTCTTGGTTCCCATGACCAATGATTACAATATCTTAAAAAGATCGGTTCAGGAAATGGATACGCAAACGATTAGTATTCCCGGCACTAATCTCAAAGAAGCCTTTAGTTTGGCGGTTAAAAGCTTTCCCAAGAGCAAAGAAAATAAGGCCGTGATTTTATTTACAGATGGTGAAGATCACGGAGAAAAAATTTCGGAGCTGGTGGGTTTATTTAAAGAGAAAAAAATCAAGCTCTTTATTGTGGGAATTGGAACTCCCAAAGGCGCGCCTATTCCCAATCCCGAGGGTGGCTTTCGCAAAGATCCCGAAGGTCAATTGGTCGTCTCTCAATTGGGAGAAAATTACCTCAAGGAACTCGCTCTTGCCACCGGGGGAGCCTATGTGCGTGCGATTAATAGTGATTTAGATCTACGTGAGATTTATCTTAATGGCATTCGTGGAGTTTTTAACTTGCAGGATTTAAGCGTCACTCAAAGAAAGTTTTATGAGCTGCGTTATTATTGGCCCTTGGCTATTGCCTTGTTATTGTTAATCATCGAGCGCCTCTTGCCCGAAGCCAAAAGAAATCGTAGCAAAGAGGCAAAACTTTAAGAGGAAATTTTTCGTCTTAATAATAAACGCCCCCTGTCCCCCTCTTCATCTCAAGAGGGGGGACTAGGTATCAAACTTTTAATTTTTTGTTGAAGATAAATATAAAGCTTATGAAATTTAAAAATATGGAAATTCTTTCAGAAGGTAAAATAGCAGTTCCCCCTCTTGAGAGACTGATTTTTTGTCCCGCACTCATGCGGGAAGTGGGGACAGGGGGCGTTATGAAAAAAATAAACATGATTGCTGTCTTTTTAATAGCGTCTTTTATGTCTTTTCCTGTTCATGCAGGACTCCTCGATTTTTGGACCGACTACCAAGGCAGAGAAGCCACTCAAAAAGAAGAATACTTTCAAGCGGAAGAAGCCTTTAAGGCAAAAATTCAATCCAATCCACACCCTTCAGATTATTACAACCTGGGAGTGACTCAATATAAACAAGAAAAATTTGCCGAAGCCAAAGAAAATTTTATGGCAGCTATTAATAGCGAAGACCCTAAAATAAGAGAGCAAGCCTATTATAATTTGGGTAATGCACTTTACCGCTTAAAAGATTTAAAAGGCGCCATCAATGCCTATGCCAAAGCCCTGGAAATCAATCCGCAAGATGGGGAGGCGGCACGCAACCTAGAATTTGTCAAAAGGCAACTCAACTCGCAGCAGCAAAATCAAACACAAAACTCAAAAGGAAAAGGGCAGGGAGAAAAGCAAGAGTCGGGTGCGCAGCAACCAGGTTCTCAAGGTTCAAAGCAAAACTCGCAAGCTAATAATCAAAATCAAGGGCAAAATTCGCAAAGTAAAAGTGGGCAGCAGGGTGGGCAGAATCAGCAAAAACAAAACGGCCAAAATCAATCGGGTCAAGACCCCTCACAACAAGCTGCTCAGGATTCGCAAGACCAACAAGGACAATCTCCCCAAAATTCCAAGCAGCAAGATGAGCAAAGTCAATCGGCTCAAAATGAAAAACAGCAAGATCAAAATGCGGGTGGAAAAAATAACGAGCAAGAAAAGTCAGAACAAAATACAAATAATCAAAATGCCCAAAACCAAAACACAGCCCAGCAGAATCCACAAAATGCTGATTCGCAAAACTCTAAAAATGATTCAGGTAAAAAAGAAGCTCAAAAACCTGAAGACCTTTCGGGTCAGCTGACTGCACAGGGCAAGCAGGCCAAAGAAAAGGAAGGTCAAGAAGGCAAAGAGGACTCTCAGCAAGGTCAAGAGGCCAAGAACGAAGGCAAAGAAGACCCGCTGGCAAAAATTCAATGGCTGGATTTAGTGGAGGACCATAGTGAGGAAATGAGAAAACAGCAGATTAATGAGGCGATGCTGAGGTCGCCGAGGCCAGAAAAAGACTGGTGAATAAACGCCCCCTAACCCCCTCTTAGAATTAAGAGGGGGGACAATATATTAACTTTTTTTAATGGAAAAACTTTATTTTTATGATTCGCTTAACAATGAAAATTTTATTACCTTAATATAATAAAGGTATTCATAATTCCCCCTCTTAATTCTAAGAGGGGGTTAGGGGGCGTTTAACTTTACTCTTCTATTAAAATGTTTTTTTTATTATACATAAAATCCATGACGAAAAATGATTTTAAAAAACGACTTTGTTTCCTGATGCTCATTTTTAGCTCAATGCTTTTGTTTGCTTTTCAGCTCCATGCACAAACTCCCAGCATTCAAATGCAGGTCAATAAAACTACAATCAATATGGATGAGATACTTGAGTTAAACATTCGTGTGCAAGGAGGGTCCCGTTTTACGACACCTGAGCTTCCAGCTTTAAGTAATTTTGATGTCGTCGGGCAGAGTGAACGTACCGAAGTCATCGGCATTAATGACAAACTCATCACGCAATACACGCACACCTATCGCTTGCGCCCATTAAGGCCAGGGACTTATGTGATTCCTCCTGCCAAAGTATATATTGATGGTAAGGCCTTTTCGACGCCCTCGGCACAGGTGAAAGTCTTGAATCAAACCACGACTCATAATGTCAAACCCAATTTATCTCCGGGTTTTTCACTGCCTAATCCTCTTGGCCAACCTGGGATTCAACCCCCAGCTTCAGGGCAAACAGATCCACAAGGTTCTGGACCCAATTTTCCCGAAGCCTTGCCCGAAGTTTTTTTAGAAGCGGTTACAGATAAACAAGAAGCCTATGTGGGTGAACAAATCATTTATACTTTCCGCCTGTATCAACGGGTTTCATTGCGACCGATGTCTTTGCTTTTTCCGGATTCCAAATCGTTTATTCGCGAGGAGTTAGGCGACGAAAGAGAATCCCGAAAAATTATTCGTGATACACAATACTTAATTACCGAATGGAAAATGGCCTACTTTCCCACAGAAAGCGGCAAGGTGACTTTAGCACCCACCGAATCCGAAATAGTGATTTTGTCGGGTTTAGGGGTTTTGCGAAATCGCCGCCAAACTTTTCGCAGTAACCCCATTGAGCTCAATATCAAAGCCTTGCCACCGGCACCCAGTGATTTTACAGGTCTGGTGGGAGATTTTAAGCTCAGTTCCAAGTTAGAACCTCAAGAAATTAAATTAGGGGAAACCGCCAATCTAGATATTACCCTTAAAGGCCGGGGAAATATTGCCGCAGGAAAATTACCCGGCATAGCAGAAAGCGATTACTTTAAAGTTTATCCTAGCAAACCAGAACTGAAACTCAGTAAATCTCAAGCTGGGGTAAGCGGAAGCAAGAAATTTAATTTTGCCTTGGTGGCCAAGCAGGGAGGTAAGGTCAATCTAAATGGTTGGCAATTTAGTTTTTTTAATCCTCAAAGTGGTAAGTATGAAAAACTCCAAATTCCCCCAACTATGATCAGTATTAAAGGTTCGGAGGGCGATGAAAAACTCGTCACCGCAGGCCTTAAACAACAAGAGAGTCTTTTTTCTGCAGAAGGAAAAAATCGTTCACTGCGTATTATTAAACCCGTTAGCACTTTGCTTTCCGATCAGCGTTTACCTATTTGGAAAGAAATTTTATACCTTGCCCTGCTGTTTATTTTTCCTATCCTTTATTTTTTGTTCAAATTTTTTCTCAAATACCGACGCCGTCTTACAGAGCAATCTTATCAGCGCTTGCGCAGCCACGCTTATAAAGATGCCAAACTAGCCTGTAATCAAATCGCCTTTGAAAATTTTACTAAAAGGGAATCCG
>JAUHYS010000147.1 GCA_030426445.1 bacterium | reverse complement strand
GACTATGTTTGTTCTAGATTTATAAATTGTATTTTAAAAAATTTGGACTCCTCGACTTTCTTTAATGACCCCTTCCCCAAATAATAAATGCTCAGTTTTGTTAATTAGAGTTTCAGCTATAGGCGATTAGGAGGTTTAGATTGCTAAAGTCAGAGTTAATAGGGTTATTAAGAGGAGGCGGGATAAAAAATAAAAAAAGCATCGGTATTCACTAATAAAAGAGTTAATAAGTTTAAACACACAACTATTTGAATTTATTAATAAAAGGAGAAGACTGATACCTAAACAAACTATAAAAAATGATCAGATACGTCAACGCTTAAACTAAAATTTAAAAAATTTTAAAAAAAAATAGCAATTTTTTCTTTGAATGGGCGATAAAAAAATACAAATACATGTGGACATCTACCTACAGTTACCTACAGTTTGCATTAAAAAAATTAAATAACATCAATGAGTTAACAAATAAAATGACGAAAACAAGTCACACAAACATAAGTTTACCTAGGCAAAAAGCAAGTCCACAAGAGGCAAGTCAAGACTCAGTCCACCCCAGTTTCACTGTTTTTAGCTCTAATCTAAATACAGAAAATGCTGAAAATCAGGCATTTTCCAGCGCTGAAGAAGCTCATAATATGGGGCCCGAGGACCTGTATTGCCCTGCAGAAGCTCCGGCCATGTCTTTGCCACCTAGGCAGCTAGCGCCTTTGTGGACCGAAACCCCACGCTCTCAGCAAAATTTGCAAGAACAGCTAGAAGTCATGGGCGCCCCCCGTCCGGAGGAAGCATTATTCCGCCCAGAAAATTTACTCCGTCTGGAAGGTGGTTTTGAAGATTCTTCAGAAATTACAATTAAAATCATCAAGTTAATGGATTTGGTCCATTTATGCATGGCACCTGAAGACCCTAAAAGGGCCCCAGATTGGGATCGGGCTTACGAGACCTTAGAGGAGGCCCTGGCCCTGTTAGAAGTGGAGGGCCAAACCCTATCTCAAACGCAATATACCCAACTCTACAGCCAAATTTGTTTTGAAATGAGTTTGGTCGCTGCATCCACCACACGATCGGATAGCCTTGACCATACGCATGCAGAAATCTCTCGGGCTGAAAGAGAAGTCAAAGAAATGCTGTCCGAAGATGTCCCCAGTGCCGAACAAAAAGCCAGCTTAAAACACACCTTAGACCTGGCACGACAAGCCCTTTGGCAGGGAGAAATAGAAAATATCCGTCAAAACTCCGAAGCAAGCGATGCAGAGGCCATGCAAGTCTATGTAGAATTGGGTTTGGGAGATTTATTAGGCGCACAAAGCGAAAAAGAGCAGCTCAAGGTCTTGGTAGATTGGCGGGATAAGGTGGGACGCACCCATCGCAAACTCTTAGCCACGGCTTTGGCCGGGGACACCCCTCCCTCACGCACTTTATTGGCAACATTACAAAGCGATTTTTTAGAACAAGGCACGGGGCTTTTGCTGTATTTAGAGGCGCAAATTAAGCAAAAACACGAGGCCTTGCTTCATGACCGTGTTCCCTTTACCTTAATGGCCAAAGAAGAAAAAGTGCAAGGCGCAGATACAGCCGAAATCAAAGCTCTAGTCAAACGCAAGAAGCAATTAGTCCAACTAATGGATAGCTTAGCCGCCGTAGATTTGTCCGATGCAAGAGCGGGGTTTGGCCTAGTGGGGCATGCCTTCCAATTAGACAAATTTCATACCCAAACGCTTTATAGTATTGTCAATGGCCAGTTTGAGCGAGCCAAGCAATGGGATTCCAGCTATACTAGCCATCTGAGCAGCTTAAAAAACCGTTTAGAACGCTTTACCAGCCGGGATCGAGTAGGCAAAGAACCCAATGGAGAAACCTATGTGGCGCTTTATCAGGGCTTTGCCAATATCGAAATCGGCCGTCGCATTGACTTTGAGCTTAGCCATTTTGCAGCCAGCAAAGGTGAGCGCGCACGGGCAAACTTTAGCAGCTTTGGCTTAGTGGGAGACCGCAAGCTGGTTTCCCCCTTGCTGCAAAAATGTAAGCAGGCCCTAGGTCGCTGGGAAAACGGTGATATCAAAGGCATTTTGGAGGCCCAGGATCTCTTTGCACAAATTGTGAAATCTCCAGGTTACAAAGATTATCAAATCGACCAAAAATGGGTTCGCGGGGTTAATTTGGCGGCCAGCGTGCCGGTGATTGCTTCAGCTGGCCTGCTTTCGGGCATAGCTCGAACTTTTGTCGTCGAATTTTTAAGCGAAGCCCGACTAGTACAAAATGCACGCGTGTTGGCAGGTATAGGTTTTGCAGTCAACACCGGTGTTTTTTGGGCCGGGCATCGCGGCATTGACAGCTCCTTACGCGAAGAAGCTTTCTTTGAAGCAGGCCTAAGCTTAAAAGAAAAAGTCTACCAAAGTGTGGAAGGCCTCATGATTACGGGAGTCACCTTAGGTCTCTTGGGCAAGGCCCAACAAGCCTACTTTAAAGAAAGTCAGCCCTTGCAAGCAGCCCAAGAAAGGGCCATGCAGGCAATTTACGCTCAACAAGTCAAAAATCCCCAACTCATCATTACACGCGAAAGAATCCAGGCTGCCGTTCAAGAACAATTAAAGGCCGATCCCGAACTGTATTGGAAATTTTTTGGAGAGAGCTTTTGGGTAGAGATCAAAGCTCTAACCAAGGTGGGGGCGACCGAAGGCGCTTATCACAGTATTGTGTACGATAAAGAGCTCAATCCGCTTAAGGTCGCTCAAGCAGCTTGGGATCACAGTCTCACTCCCGAAGCTGCCCTGCACAACCTAGTTTTGGCCTCGGGTCTGCGCCTGGCCCATCACGGCATGGAGTCCGGCCAAGCTGCATTACGTACATTGGCAGAAAAAAGTGGCCAGCGTTTAGCTAAAGCCCTGCGCCCGAATGATCTCGATGATACAGGTTTGATGATTTTAGTTACCCCCGAAGGCTATCGTGTGGGTCTTAATATGCACAAGGCTACGGGAGCCCGCAATGCCAAGCCGCAAGCCATGAAAAGCGAAGGCGGTGGAAAAAACCTAGCCAGTGTAGAGCTTAGACAGATTGAAATCGATCTTAACCTGATAAGAAAAACCCGTAATCCTATTGAACGAGAGCGTCTATTAAATAGAACATTAAAAAATTTATGTGAGCGTTTTGACCTAATGGAGTGGACTGAGTTCGAGAGCCTTTCTGCTTCTGAACTTGCATCCCTGCAATTGCTTTTGGAACCTTATCTTGCACCAAGACGTCTTTTTGACCTATTGTCTTTGCCTGCTTATCGCTTAGTCACAGAACTCAGTCAAATAAGGGGTTTATTTGATCAGTATGAAAACCTTGCTAACCAAAGTTTGCTTCGGCAACCTTTCAGACCTGTTCCTACTATGGTAGGCAGATTGACCGAGCTAGTTTCTACAAAAAACCGTGATCGTAACAGGAGGTCTATTCTATTACGTCGAATCTTATCCACACGCGTGGAAGATTTTGATAGTCTAAGAGGAGAGCTTACATCGGTTTTAAAGAGGGCTCATCTCGAGCTAGAATCTGTGACTCAAGCGGACAGTACAGGCGTTCACGCCAGCGCAGAGTCACATAGGATTCATCAAAGACTCACACACCTGAGAAACTACAGTGAGCTGACTCCTGAACAACAAATTATGTTACAGATTGCGGTGGCCGCAGAGGCTGCGGAGTTGGCTTATGAGAGCGATGCACTATGGTTAGTCCGTTTAGACCAACTTTTTATGGACAGAACTTTTTGTTCCAGAGTCGAAACCGCCATTCAATATTACCGAGGAGAAAAAATTGACCCCAGAGGAGTCATTATCCCCGATGCTTTAAGGGATCGCTTAACTACGCTAGATGCTTGGAGGCGACTTTCCCTAGAAAATAGAGAAATCATTCAATTAGCCGTCGTCAGGGAGTTTGCAAGGAAAAATCAGGGAATTAATGAAGAAAACTTAGAGGAAGTCTTTGACCCATACTCTAGCAAAGCAAATTCTCCCCAAAATTTAGTTTATCATACCGTGATTAGAGAGATTTTGGAACTTGAACTTGCATCAGATGAAGTCCACAGAGCTCTATACGACCGATTAAGTCATCAAGCGCGCAATGCCTTGGTCGACGTGATTGGCAGTGCAATTCACCTCCATGCTCGAGACCGAGGGAATAACTTGAACTTAGCCATTGAATCCTATATCCGGCAAAATAGACCTGCTATTTTTCGTCACCTTAAGCAAGTGGCCGCAAAAGATAAAGGAAGCATCTCTGGTCTGCCCATTAGAACGCTTTCAAGCACTTGGAACAATACACCCTATCGTGCACTGGTCCCTTTCGAGGTGAGAGAAATAGAAGCTGGCAAACCCGAATATGCAAAAGCCTATGGGCATCATGTTAGGCAAGTCAGCGCATTGGATAGAGACTTTAGCGAATTATTTGAGTTACTTTGTCAGGGACCTAATCAATTTAATGCAGAAACTCATGCCCGTTGGAGTCGACTCAACCCAGAGGCCCTGGCTGAACTGCCTCCTCATAGAAGATGGTTGCGCTTAAGAAACCAGTATGTTTATTTTGCTAGCCTAAGAGACAGGGGAGGTTACCGAGATATTTCACTTAATATGGCAGGCCAAGCCTGTGAACGCATCGAGCGGATTGCTCGTCGTCTTTTTGGATATGGGGTTTCAGAAGTCTCACTGCGAGAGCTTTCTCAAAGTGAGAGGATGAATTCTTATTTTCAGACTTTTAATGGGTGGTCTGCTTTGACCCCGCAATCGCGTCAAGAAGTGAAGCATGCTTGTTTTAGAAGGGTATTGGGCAGAGACCTGAGTGAAAATGAACATTTTGACCCTATGCTCATCGAATGGTTTCTTTCTGAGCCCTCCACTCAACGACAAATAGCAGCAGAACTTCAAGTTTCTGTTCACTTTTATTTTACGCTTCAATGTTTAGAAACTTTTGAAGTATGGGGTCAATTAAATAGAAGGGATCAGTACCAATTTACGACAGCGTTATTAAGTGAAATCACCCAAAGAGCTAGAGACGCTTCTAAAAATCAGAGTGACCAGATAGCATCACATGATATTGCCGAATATATTCAATCTCATTGGACAGAAATTTATCGCGCTATTACGATTAGGTCGCGCCATAAAAAAGGTTAGAAAAACACTCTATTTTCTCTCTTTCTCATTCATTTGACCTAATTGATATAAATATGATAATACGACTGTTGTTACTCAACAAATAAGCAATCAATAGGAGTTTTGTTATGTCCATGCCCAGCAGTGTAAAAAACAACCCAAATAAAAGCTTAATCCCTTCAGATCGTTTGAGTTCAGATTTGGAAAAAAATGGAGGGAAGGCCGCTAGCGCAGCTAGAGGAGTAGGGGCCCTGACTCGAGGCAATGTTGCTGAGGCAGCAAAGAGTGCTCAAGGACTTAAAGGTATAGAACAATGCAAAAAGCAAAATATTCCAGAAGAAGAGAACGGAGATTGCGAAGGTGAGGTTCTTAGCAGTGTGACCACAGCAGGTGCAGCTAAAAAATACGATGTCGAAATCACCACCGTGGCTCAACTGGCAGAGGGCCAACAAAAAACAACCACCGAAACGCGCTCGGGTGGTACGCGTGCTTGGCGTAACAATAATCCAGGCAATATCCGTGGTGGAGACTTTGCGGACCGAAAAGGAGCTATTGGAAGCGCAGGGGGCTTTGCAGTTTTTCCCGATGAAGCCACGGGCCAAGCTGCGGTGGCTTCTTTGCTTAAAACCAAAACCTACCAGGCCCTTAGCATTGACCAAGCCGTG
>JAUHYS010000146.1 GCA_030426445.1 bacterium | reverse complement strand
GACCCGACATGCCGTATTTTTTGGTGAGTAAATCATAGGAGCGCTGAGCGATTTCCAGTTTGCGTTGCCGTGTGACGCCCATACCTTGTACCGGGTCTTCATCAATGGTCCCCACTACGATGGCAGCGCCAAATTTTTTGGCAAGGGGGACGACTTTTTCAAAGCGTTCTTCACCGTCTTCTAAATTAATCGAATTAATAATCGCTTTACCTTGGGAATAGGTGAGGGCCATTTCGACTACCGCGTCATCTGTGGAATCAATCATCAGCGGCACTTTAATTTTTTGAATGACTTGCGGAAGAAAGTTTTGCATGTCCGCAAATTCGTCTTGGTCCGGATTGGCCAAACAAATATCGATGATCTCGGCGCCGTTTTTGACTTGAGTGCGCGCAATCTCACTGGCTTCCTCAAAGCTGCCCTCGGCAATGAGGCGTTTAAATTTGCGACTGCCAATGACATTAGTGCGCTCGCCCACCATGACCGGGCGTTTTTCGTCCGTGATTTCTAAAAATTCGATCCCCGAAAGAGTGGAGCGCTGGGTTTGTTTGGGTTGATGGACTACAATGCCTTGTACGACTTTAGACAGCTCTGCAATGTGTGCGGGTGTGGTGCCGCAACAACCTCCGACAAAATTAAGCCAGCCCGACTCAGCAAAACGTTGAATGACCCGACCGATCATTTGGGGGCTTTCGAGATAGCGGCCCTCTTCATCGGGAAGACCCGCATTGGGAACACAAGCAATGGGGAAGGGAGAAATCTCTGCGAGTGTGCGAATATGGTCCGTCATAAATTCGGGTCCGGTGGCGCAATTGAGTCCAATATAAAGCAAGTCTTCGTGTTCCAGTGAAGCATTGAGGGCTTCTACAGCTTGACCCGCGAGCATGGTTCCCATGGGTTCGATGGTCACGGAAACCGCAATCGGTATTTTAACGGCTTTGTCTTGTAATACTTGATGACAGGCAATCAGCGCAGCCTTGATATTGCGGGTGTCTTGGCAGGTTTCAATTAAATAATAATCCACGCCACCTTGGTAAAGCGCAGCAGCTTGTGCCTTAAAATGCTGAATGAGTTCTTCAAAAGTGACACCACCTGTCACCGTAATCGCTTTAGTTGTTGGGCCAATGGATCCCGCCACAAATCGTGGTTTGTCTTCGCTTTGGTATTTGTCTACAGCTTGCCGCGCTAATTTGCAGGCCGCTAAATTGATTTGCTCCGTCTTATCTTGAAGTTCATACTCAGCCAAAACCAAAGGCGTCGCTCCAAAGGTGTTGGTTTCGATGATGTCCGCTCCGGCTGCCAAGTAATTTTCGTGAATTTCTTGGATCACATCCGGCCTTGTGAGGACTAAATTTTCGTTGCAGCCTTCTAGCGCTTCTCCACCGAAATCTTTTGCTAAAAGATCTCTTTGTTGAATAGCCGTCCCCATGGCTCCATCCAAAACCAGGATGCGACTTTTTAGACTTTGTTTGAGTATTTCTGCTCGGTTTTTTTGTTGATTTAAATCGATTTTTTTCATTTTTTAAAAAACATGTAAAATTTTATTAATAATATTAATGAATTATAAAAACTTTTGTTCAGCCTCGCTGAATCCGCTGAACATTTGCCTTAAAAATTTTATTGAAAGATTTAACGCGATTTCCCACTCTTTAGCTTTATTATTATTTCATTTATAAAGACATATCTAGTTATTTTTACTTTTTAGCAAGTTGTAAAAAACTAAATATCAAAATACATGATTCTATTTATTTTCCTTTTGATCATGAATCAAAGAGTCTGTTTTTTTGCTTGATTTATTTAGGTTGCCTAATATATTTATTAGGTAACCTAAATAAATGGGAGTAAAGTGTGTGAATTGGAAACCTCAAGAATCATTTGCCGGCTTGGTGGTTGCTGCAGCTAACTTGATAAGAGAAAAGGGTTTAGAAAAACTTAAATCGAAAGGTATTCAACTGTCTCATGGGCGAATTGGTGTGCTTTCTAGCTTGATGATTTCAAAAAAAAGCCAAGCTCAACTTTGTCAGGAGTTAGGGCAAAAAGCCCCCAGTATGATGGAAATGTTACAGCGCCTGCAAAAAGATAAACTGATTAAAAAAATAGATCATGAAACCGATAAAAGAGTTAAACTTTGGTTCCTTACCAAAAAGGGAGAAAAGTATATTCTTATGACTCAAGAAACTTTCAAAAACGAAGGGCGTAAGCTAGATCGCTTTTTTAAAAAGTCAAAAATTTCGGATAAGCAGCTTGAGGAACTTAAGTCTTTTTTAAAAAATTTTATAGAATTATATCAATAAAAGGAAAATTGAAGATGCGTATTTGGTTTCAAGATTATTCACTCGAGCAGGCTATCGAAATGACAGATCGTTACATGGCAAAAACTTTGGGTCTACAACTTATCGAGCTGGGTGAGGATTATATTAAAGCCACCATGCCAGTGGATGATCGCACTAAAATGCCTTTAGGGCTTTTACATGGCGGGGCTTCCTGTTTTATGGCCGAGAGTCTGGCCAGCTATGCCTCCTATTTTTGTATTAATCCTGCAGAGACTAATATGGTTGGCTTGGAAATTAACGCTAATCATATTAAATCTGTTACCGAAGGTCAGGTCATGGGTATTTGTCGGCCCATTCACTTAGGACGCCTCACTAAAGTTTGGGAAATCCGCATTAGCGACGAAACAGACGAACTCGTCTGCATCAGCCGAATGACCGTCGCGACTTTTCCTAAGAAGAAATGATCTGGCACCCGTATCTGGTGGGAAGAAAAAAAGTCAAACAAGCTAGCCGGAGGGTTGCTTTTACGCGGATCTCTATTTTGCTTGGATTACTAAACTTGTATTGAAATTTTTAAATTGCTGTAGTTTTGAATGGGTTGTTTGGGTCCATACCTGTAGTTAATCCTGTATCGTTTGACTAAGTGAGTGATGTATTGATTTTTTTGATGAGGGCATTGTTTAGGTTTCCTACTTTTATTTTGAAGGCTTTTAAGGTCAAAATCACATTTTTGAAATCGTTTAAACCATCTGTAGTAGCTGGCCCTAGAGACTCCAAACTTCTCACAGGCAACTTTTACTTTTGTTCCTGAAAGCACTTCGAGGAAAAGATTAATTTTCATTCTAAGTTGTGTATTTCGACAATATCTTGCAGAATTTTTGACTCTATCATATAAAAACTTATTCAAGGTATCCTCCTGATTTTATTAGGTATTTGTTTGGTTTCAAAGACCTATTAACAGTTAATCTTGAGGATACCTACTTTTTTTACCTTGATATTACTGCTTTTTCTTTAACTCCGTGTCACATATCTACTGAGCATTCACAACCTGTCACCTGAAGTCATGTGGACTTCACTCCTCACGCTTGAGGAATAAAGTCGCCAAGTACTGTGCAATTATGCTAACAATCACTTGATCATATGAATTGAGATATTAGGTGATTTCTTCATGTAAATTAAACTGTTAAATAGCTTCCCATCAGAATAAAACAATAACCTTAGCTTTTGGCATTTAATTTGCTCACAATCTAATATAGAGTCAATATTTATTTAATCAATGGCACATGAGTTAAACGTATAAGGAAAAACATGACTGATCTAAAAACAAAGACAGCTTCTCAAGAAATCGCTCAATTTAATAATAACATTGTAACATCTCTAGGTGAAGATGCAAAACGAAGCGGTTTGCGTCAAGCCGCAGAAGCGGCTAGCAAAGCGGGAAAATTTTTAACTCCAGCTAACTTCGATAAGTTTACACCTAAAAGCACCGATAAAATAATGGCTTATCGCTATCTGGCTATGGCTTACGATCATGCAGAAGCTAACGGAACAATTGTTCGAGATGCCCCCAACAACTCAGAACCGTTTCATTCCTATCGTTTACAAAGCGGAGGAACTTCCTTATTTAAGTGTAGTGAGTCTTTTAACTATAAGTATGACTCTCAAAACAATCGGCATTATAAAAACTTCTCTATTTATACTACGAGCAAAGACCTTTTAGCTTCAAACCTTATTGACTCAGCAAAATGTCCGAATGGAAATCCAAGAGAGTTAAAAACAACATACGCAAGTATTCAAGAGCTTAATAATGTTAAGCAACGAGAAAATCTTAAAAATGCCGAAAATATCAAAAAAGGCTTAGAAGAAATACTGGCAAGAAATGACGAAAGACTAAAAGCTCTTCGAAGTGAAAAAACTAAGTTCGAAAAAGCGATCCAAGGTAAGATGTACAAAGGTTTAGAAGAAGCTCGAAAAAATATCAAACCTCAAGATTTTAAAAAGTACGAGATTTTAAGGAAAAACATGTTTGATAAATTGGATAAACATATTGAAGTGGGCCTATCTCGCCCTAGCACCCCAAAAGAGCTGGAAGAACTAGAAAATGCTAAAAAAGAAGCTGACAAGGCTGCACAGCAACTTATTGGTTTTCTCCAAAACACAGAGAGTGACGCTCTACGAACATATTTTTCACAATTAGAAGACTTACCTAGCACTGAAGATATAAGACTTACTGAAGTACATCTGGAACATGATAGAGATCGGTCTTTTTATGACGATATGCGAACTCCGACAACAGACGCTGGAGCCAAAAAGCTAATTGCTACTGCAGAAGCAGAGATTAAAAAAATAGAATCAGAAAATAAAAGTATTCATGAGGAACAATGGCCTGAAGCGGAAGCTAATTTTCAGAAAGAGCTTAGAAAATTTTCTGCCATGTAGCCCAATTGTGCGTAAATGTTTAAATCAGCAAGCCTTTAGCTCAACTCGATATAGAAAGCATTTAATGTCAGCAACAGCACCTACAAGTAAAAAACATGACAATATAGTCATTGATCTTAGCACGAGGACTCTAAATGCGTCAGATAGGGAGCAATTACGTCCACTAGACACTAATGACAATCAGCAAGTAGACCTTACAGAAATTCAAACTTATTTAAGAGCTAACCCAAAGCCAAATGCTGTCCACAGTGTTTTGCAACGAAAAGTGGGAAATATCTATCGTGATACATTGGTAAAAAATGGAATTTACCAACTCAGCGCAAAAGACTTTAAAGAAGCCCAAAAAGAAGCCGCTGAGTACCTTGATACTAAATTGGCCTCTATTTTAGAAAGTCATGATTACAAATTCATTCATGATCTCTATGATGAACTGTACAATGAGAGCTATCCTATAATATGTAGAGGTGGTGATCAATACCAAGCTCTAGCATATGGCTTCTACCTAAGGGCTAGGGACCAACTAGAAAAAAGTGGAGACTTAGCGAAACTTCCCTCTACCTCTGATGGAGCGCGTCAATTTGTTAAACTGATGAAAGACGCAATCAATAGTCAATCTTTTAGTCAATTTGTATCCGATCAAGCGGTAGACCCATTGCAGTATCCCAGTCGTGATTTAGGAATTCACCCTAGCAAAACAGTGCATATCCAGCGCCGTGTGGACAAGCGTACCATCGAATTAGTTCAAGCTGTCGAAAACTATTTTTATACCCGAGCTTTATATGCTTACCGTTTTGCAGATCCAGAGAAACTTGCTAAGGCCTGGGATCAAGTAGAAAAAAAACTCAGGCCCTTTCGCTCCCAAAAATGGTCCAGTGACTTAGCAAAACTTCCGAAGCAAATGGATAAGATGTACGAAGCTTATTTTAATTTTCGACAAAAAGCAGAAGTTTTCGACAAAAACCTTGATGAAATACAAGGGGTTGCTTTAGAAAATCTCACTGAGGAAAGATTCGAGCTTTACAAAAAACTGGACAAACAAAGTACAGACGCTGAAGAAAAATTAAGAGAAGCAATGCTACCGATCGTGAGACTATCTCATAAAATTTCGGCAAGTTTTGCC
>JAUHYS010000145.1 GCA_030426445.1 bacterium | reverse complement strand
ACTCTTACGACAGTTTACTTGATTTTGAATTTATTTCTTTAAGTGATGCTAAGGCGAAGCTTTCCGAGCAAGTACGTAAAGCCAAACAAAAAAGAATCGCCATCACTCAGCATGGGCAACCCGAAGCGGTTTTGCTTTCCTATCAAGATTTTATTCAATTGATGCTGCAAATAAAATATCAGCACCCAGATCCTGAAGTGATCGATTTTAAAAAATGGGATTGGGAAAGAAAAAATCGCTCTGAGGTCAGTCAATCGATTGCGAGTTATTTTGACCCATTAAAGCTTTCATCTAAAGGACAAAAGACTTACAAAAAAAAACGGGTGCGATCCTATACTCAAAAAACTAAAAGAAGAATTACAAAAGGCACTTAAAGACAAAGTTTCGTATCAACGTACCTTAAAAATATCTTCTATTATTGCGACGGCTTTACATACAGTCAAGCTGGATCCCATTTTAGTTGGAGGCAGTGCTGTTGAGATATACTCGAGGGGAGGCTATGCCACTCAAGATATTGATATGGTTTGCCCAGGTGGCAACGACTTGCAACAACTCATGCAAATTCTTGGTTTCGAAAGACTAGGAAAAGACTATGTCTACCCTAAAAATAAGCTTTATGTTGAATTTCCTTCTTCGGCATTGGGGCCTCATGAAACCACCCAAATCTTTAAACTAGATAAGCATTGGATTAAAATCGTCAGCATAGAAGACCTGATTGTCGATCGCTTATGTGCATTTAAGTTTTTGAGTTCGGCCTTAGATGGACTCAATAGTATTTTGTTATTAGAATCCAATCCCTGCAATGAGCAACGACTTCATCAAAGAGCACAGCAAGAAGAGGTGTGGGATGCATTAGAAGTAGTGAAACAAGTCAGGGAAACCGTGATCCGTAAAAAACTTTCTCCAAAACAGAGTAATCGTCTTTTAGAAAAGACTATGAGGAGTTTAAAGAAAAGTACCTAATAAAATTTTCATTTATTACCCTCCCCAACCCGCTTTAAGCGGGTTTTTTTGTTTTATGGCTGTCCATTTTACTCCAAACAAGCTGCCAGTAATTCAATGCTTACAGCGCTGATGGTAGAACCGATCTCAAATACGTTGGCTTCTTCGACTAGCAAAAAAGACTCGCGGGGTTGATATCTCTGCAAATAATTCAAACCCTGGTGAGACTTTTGTTTTAGCTTAAGTTTGCATTCTAAGGATAAGAGAATTTGGTTTTTTTGGCTAAAAATGAAATCAACTTCTCGTTTTTGATAATCACGATAAAAACCTAATTGAAAGGGAGAGCGAAAACCCGAAGTTTCTGAATAAAGTCCACGATACAAAAGCGAGGCGACCGTGCTCTCGAACCCAGAGCCAGTAGCCAATGAATTTTGATAATCGTTAAAACAGAAATCCATCGGATAAAATTTTTTTTCTTTGCGCAATTGTTTGGCTTTAGAAGCTTGAATAACTGGAAGCTCAAAGCCCCATAGCACTTGTTTTAAGGCTAAGATATCGCTTTTGATCGTATTGGGAGAAACCCCCAAAGTGGTAGCTAGGCTGCGCAACGAATAGGTACTGCCCATGCCTTCGAGAAGCAGCTCGTAGACTTGATACACCCTTTCGACATCCTTGCCTAAATGTAAGTCTTTAAGATCGCGGTCCAGCATGGCGGCCTGATAATCCGACAGCCATTGCTTAAAGAAAACTTCGTTTTGTTTCACTAAGTTTTCAGGAAAGCTGCCATAGCGGGCATAATCATTCCATAAAACGCGCAGGCGTTTTTGTTTTGGGAACAGCGCACGGAGCGTTTCTTTAAGTAAAGTTTGTCCTTTCCAAGGTGGAGGCAGCCTCAGTTTGGGGTCCAGAGTCTCGATGTATTCACGAAAAGATAAGGGAAAAAGGGTAAGCCATATTGCGCGTCCTGCAAGGCTGTCCCCTTTGTCTTGCTTGCGCAGCTGAAAAGCCGAAGACCCCGAAGCCACATAACGAATTGCATGTGAAGTTTTGTCATAAGTGCCTTTGATGAGGTTGCGCCAAGATTTTACTTTATGGATTTCATCCAAAAACACCAGTGGCTTGTTTTTTTGCAGTTTTGTCTTGGAGAACTCCCCCCAATTTTTTTCATACCAAGAGAGAATGGTTTCGGGCATTTTTTTAAAAAGTAACCGATCCGAGCTGACATCCATGTTGAGTTCTAAATCGGGTTTTAGAACGTGTTGAATCAGAAAGGTTTTACCTGCTTGACGGGGTCCAGAAATAAAGATCAGTTTATCTTGAAAAGTCTTAAGAGATAATGCCAAATGACGTTTAAATTCCATATTATAATTTGTTCATAGATATGAACAAATTTCAATAAAAATGTTTATAGGTAAGTGCAATTTTATCCTTCAAACTCCGCTTTAAGCGGGAGCATTATATAGACTCATTGTTTAAAAAAAAATTATATTTGTTCATTTGCTGAGTTGGTAGTAAGATGATAATATTATTATAAAAAATAGGGAGTCCAACTATGATGCTTAAGACAATCATCGTAATGCGTACACCAGAAAAAGAAAGCCTGAATTACTTATTAATCAGCTCGCTAGTTGCCCTAGGTTTAGGGGTCTTTTTTATTCTTTATCCACCAGGAGTTACTGGCTTGATAGAGGGAGGCTTTCAGGTTTTTCGTTTATTGTTGTCTTTGTTCTTTCTCTATTATGCCATTTCCGAAGCTGTTCAACACTTTCGTAAACAGCAAAAAATTGCGGGGGTCCTTTATCTTATTGCAGCGGCCATCGCGATTACTTTGATATGGCTGTTTGATTCCAAGATAGTTTATTTATTGATTGCCTTGATCATTGCCTGGATGGGCGTGCGACACTTGATTGGCTCCTTTATTATTCCCGAAGGAAAATTTTTCTTAATTCTATTATCGATGGCTGATCTAATGATCGCCTTTGCAGTGATCCTTTACCCCATGATCTTAACTATTATGATTGCTTGGTATGTAGTTTTTTGGGGCATCTCTCGATTGCTGCTCTATCTTGAATTCAAAAAACTGCTTGCAGTGGGTGCGAAACCTGTCGAGTCAAGCTCCATTGAACAAGATGAATCATGATGCCCCCACCCTAGTTTGGTTTCGTCAAGATTTGCGTATTGCAGATAATCCTGCCTTGGCTTATGCAAGTCAAAAAGCTGCACCCGTGATCCCTATTTTTCTTTGGACCCCTCAAGAAGAGGGGCAGTGGAACTATGGAGAAGCTTCCCAGTGGTGGCTACACCATAGTCTGACTCAACTTAAAAAAGTGATAAAACAACATTACGATTTAGATTTGGTGATTCGAAAGGGTGAGTCCAGCTTAGAGCTTTTACAAGAGCTGGTTGCAGAAACCCAAGCCGCAAGCCTTTATTGGAATCGCCGCTATGAACCGGATATCATTGCAAGGGATAAAAACATCAAGTCAACTTTGGCGCAGCAGGGTGTGGAGATTAAAAGTTTCAATGCCTTGCTTTTAGTCGAACCTTGGGAAGTCTCCACCCAAGCCGGCAAGCCTTATCAAGTGTTTACACCCTTTTGGAAGACTTTGCAGGCTTTGCCTCCGTTGGCACAGCCCGAAGTGGCTCCCTGTCGCATAAAAAAATGGAATAAAAAATTATCATCTTTAGCTTTAAAAGATTTGCAACTCGAACCTAAACTCAACTGGGCCGAAGACTTTAAAAAAGAGTGGATTCCGGGTGAAGCAGGAGCCAAAAAAAAATGGCAGACTTTTTTAGCCGAAGCCTGGAAAGGCTATCTTGAGGGAAGAAACCAGCCGGCACAAAGCTTGACTTCGCGCTTGTCGCCGCATTTGCATTTTGGTGAGATCAGTCCACGCGCCTTGTGGCACGGGCTGCAAAAAAAAATCCGCCAAGCCACTTCGGCAGAAGCTAAAAAAAATGCCCTTGGCTATCTGCGTGAATTAGCCTGGCGCGAATTTGCTTATCATCTTTTATATTATTTTTCTCAAACTCCGACACAACCCCTTCGAGAAAAATATAAAAACTTTCATTGGAGTCAGGATGAGGGCTTGCTGCAGGCTTGGCAAAAAGGCAAAACCGGTTATCCTTTAGTGGATGCAGGAATGCGCGAGCTGTGGACGACGGGTTGGATGCATAATCGGGTGCGCATGATTGTAGCTTCTTTTTTGATTAAGGATTTATTCATTCCTTGGCAAAAAGGAGCCGAGTGGTTTTGGGATACTTTGGTGGATGCGGATTTAGCCAATAACACCCTGGGTTGGCAATGGGTTGCGGGCTGTGGTGCGGATGCCGCGCCTTACTTTAGGGTCTTTAACCCCAGGTCCCAAGCCAAAAAATTTGACCCTGACGGAATTTATATTAAAAAATGGGTGCCCGAGTTGGCAAGATTATCCATCAAATATCTTTTTGAGCCTTGGAAAGCTCCCCCACAAGTGTTAGAGGAGGCAGGTATTGTGCTAGGAAGAGATTATCCCGAACCTATTATTGACCATGCTTGGGCAAGGGAGAGGGCTTTAATGGAATTTAAAAGAATAAAGTAGCCTAAGCGTCGTGAGCGCTCCAATGGCTGTGTTGCTTTCGTCGAAAGGTCCTCGACGTACTTAATGTACGACTGCGGACCTTCTCCTCAAGCGCCTTGCCATTGGAGTGCTCACAACGCTTAGGGAAAAGGTTTGTTCGGAATTTAAAAAATAATAATGACAGAAAAAATGAATCAAAAATTTAAATCCGGTTATGTCGGTCTAGTGGGTTTACCCAATGTAGGAAAATCTACTTTGATCAATAACATGATTGGGGAAAAACTCGCTGCGGTGACGCATAAGCCTCAGACCACGCGCCACCGTATTTTAGGTATTCTCAATCGACCCCAAGCCCAAATTTTATTCTTGGATACCCCGGGGATTCACCAGTCTAAAAAACTCCTCAACGAAAAAATTATTCAGACAGCTTTTGATGTCATTGAAGAAGCCGACCTGGTCTTGCATCTCATTTTTCCCAAAAAACTTAAGCCCGAGGATCAGGAAATTGCAGAGCGGGTTCTAAAGCTCAAAAAGAAATATTTTGTTTTGGTCAATCGCATCGATGAAATCCCTAAGGACAGTCTCTTGCCTTTTCTGGCTGACATTCAAAAAACACTCCAACCTCAAGAGCTGATTCCTATTTCAGCTTTAAAGAACCAGGGTGTTTCTACACTCATTGAACAGATTGAAAAAAACTTGGAGGAGGGCCCTCGCTACTACGATGAAGAGATTTATACCGACCAGAGTATGCGTTTTCTTTGCGAAGAAATCGCTCGCGAAAAGGCGATGCTGTGGTTGCATCAGGAAATTCCCTATGCCCTTACTGTGCAAACCGAAAAGTTTGATGAGACTCAAAATTTGATTCGCCTTAATCTTGCCATCATTGTAGAGAAAGACTCCCAAAAAGCCATGGTGATAGGAAAAGCAGGCGCAAGAATTAAAAAAATTGGCCAGGTTTCCCGGCAAGAGATGGAAAAAATGCTGGGTAAAAAAGTTTACCTAGAACTCTTTGTCAAGGTGGTTCCAGGCTGGACTAAAAATGAAAAAAGGCTGCGTGACCTAGGTATTTAGACTTCATTCCTAAACTTAGGAAAGAAGTCTATCGAATAGATCGTTTTTTAGTCTTTTCAAACTTACTCGCATCCGATACAAAAACAGCTATGTCCTCTAATTCCAAAAAACTCACTCCCATGATGCAGCAGTACCTGCAAATCAAGCAGAATTATCCAGATGCTATCTTGTTTTTTCGATTAGGTGATTTTTATGAAATGTTTTTCGAAGATGCAGAAGTTGCCAGTAAGATTTTAAACATTGCCTTAACCTCACGTAATAAAAATAAAGAAGATGCCATCCCCTTATGTGGCATTCCTTTTCATGCCGCAAAAGG
>JAUHYS010000144.1 GCA_030426445.1 bacterium | reverse complement strand
AAGGAATCATTTGGTAGGGATTAAGAAAACTTTTTACCTTTTGTAAATTATCTTTCACTCTTTGGCTATTTTTTGCTCCAAACAAAAGCTCAGCAAGGACCACTGTGGAAATTTTGATTTCTTGTGGTTTTCTTTTTGAAAGCTTTTCTTTTATTGCCTCATAAGTCCCCTTAAGAAAATAGATACAAATATTGGTGTCCAAAAAATATTTCATAGCTTTTCTCGTTGTGACCAAGCTAAATCATTGGGTTCTAAAAAAGTCCCATCCTCAATGGCACCATAGAGAGTGAAATAGTCTTCGGGCCAGTCGTCTTTTAAGGATTGAAGTAATCGAGTGCGTACCCATTGGGATAAACTCATCTGGCTCAACTTGGCTGCTTGCTCGACCTTTTTTAAAGTCGACTCATCAAAATATAGCGACAATTGGGGCATAGAAATTCCTTTTTTTACAACTTACGAGTTAAGTATATTATATAACATATTATATTAATTTAACAAGATTAAACTTAAGAATCCATTACATTTGTGGTCTAGATATTTAACCCTTCTCAACATAATCTCTTAGTAATCAAGCAAGCTAAAAAAATTTTTCAAAAAACCAGAATTAGACCTTTATCTCTCTATGTAAATTTCTTATAATTCTTATTAAGGCGGGCATGGAAAAATAAACCGGGTAAAGGAAAATAGTTTGTTTGTCGTAATTTCCCAGTTTGGGAAATGAAAGGGGGCCAACATGACAGCAACACCTTCACCTTTGGATTATTTTACCAAAGAATGGCGTAAGTCCAATATTCTCATCGTGGATGATGAACCCATGATTTTGGATCAAATCGAACAAGATCTCTGCCTAGAATCTTTTGAACTGTATCGAGCTAACTGTGCCGAAGAGGCACTTGATCTTATCCGCAAGCGACATATTCATGTCATCCTTTGTGACCAAAAAATGCCTAATGGTATGTACGGTACGGAACTTCTCCATCAAGCTAGAATACTACGACCCTATATTGTGGGGATTATTCTGTCTGCATACAGCGAACCCGAATATTTAATGGATGCTATCAACAAAGCTAGGGTCTTCGCCTATTTAGTCAAACCTTGGGATAAAAAGGAGCTCATCGAATGCCTGAGGAAAGCACAACAAATGTCTTACCTTAGCCGTATCGAAAACGGAGACAAACGCATTTTTGATTTGAATCTTTATGAGCAGTACCAACACCATCACGAGGAACTTGAATATACTCAAAACATGTTAAAACAGGCTGTCAGTGAACTCAATGATGCACAAAAGTCCCTTAAAGAAATAAGAGGAGATAGCCGTCAGGGTTCCTCAGCAAGCGAACTAAGTTTAAAACTTGTTGAAGAATAGTTTTTTTACTCATTAACAATGGATAGTTTCTAGCTAAAGCGTTTAAAAAAAACTAACGATGATGCGCTCCACTGCCAGCACGGCCGGTGCTTCTTCCTGTGGGTCCGCTTTTTCCCCTTGTCACATGAGGAACTGGTACATCCACGGATGCCTTATTGGGATGCTCCCAGAAATATCCTGGACGAACTTTTCTTTCTGCACCCGGATGCGGCTTTGGGACACTGCCAGGTTTTTGAGCAACTTTTTCGCCTGGACGAGTTTCTTTCTCAGTGCCAGGACGTTTTGTAGCCCTTGGCCCTTTTCCTGGATGAGGCGCCGGGGGTGGCTCGGCAACAGCTGGCCTTACTGGATTTTCCTCCACTCTTGGGCGGCTTGTAACCGTCGCCAAATCGGAGACTTCAATGACTTCGATTCCATAATGACCATTTCCTTTGCCATTACCTTG
The DNA here is from genome assembly GCA_030426445.1 of bacterium. Taxonomy (GTDB): domain Bacteria; phylum UBA10199; class UBA10199; order DSSB01; family DSSB01; genus JACKPJ01. The sequence continues at coordinate 4,084 of JAUHYS010000144.1, read as the reverse complement.
AGTGGCAAACCTCACAGCACCCTCTATTAAACGATAAGCCTGTTCTGCAGTTAGTTTGACTTGTCTTGGTTCTGGCTCTGGAAAAGATTTACCCGTAGCCTTATAAACACCATATTTTACTGTATTGACTGCGATATAAGCAGAAAGGGATGCTAACGCAGTATTCCAAAAGCCAAGAGTTAAGATACCTGTACCTGCAACCACCCCAAAACCAATGAGCTGATTACGGTTTGGCCGTGAAGGGCCTGCATATTTAGGAAAGATAATTGGTAAATTCATAAGAGCAGCCATTCCGAAGAGTGTTGCAGCTCCCGTCCAGGTGGGAAGTTCATAGGGGAGTCTACCTCCCCCTGCCATCAAGGCACTGGTTATAAAAGCCGAAGCAGCTGTTGTAGCAAAACCTTTAAAGTAACCATTACGTTGTGGTTCAGAAACAAAATTTCCCAAGCGCCACATTGCACCAAAACTATAGGCACCTACTGCTGCTAAAGACCATTTGACATCTAAGCCAGCTGCTAAACTTCCTACAATCCCTGTTGAAACGCCAAAAGTTCCTAAGTCGGCTAGATCGTCGAAAATAGCCCCTTTTTCTGAAGAGTGCCCCGACAAACGCGCTACAAATCCATCAAAACGATCTGCACCAATCCCTACAGCTAGACTCGTCGCAGCCGGTAAAAACTCTCCATTAAAAGCAAAGATTACAGCAGTCGGTCCTGCAAGTAGGTTGATACCTGTGACTAAGTTAGCTGCATTTTTAATCAGCCAAGGGTCAGTATCTTTAGCCACACGAGGAAAACGCTTTGGCTTACCCGTTTTAGGATTGACTCTTGGTTGAGGGGCTTGATCTTCACCGCGAATGACTTGCCCTAAATAATTGACAAATTCTGGTGCGACCTCCCCTAAAGCTTCTCCAACAACATCCCCAAACCCCATTCTTTTATAGGCATCTCCCGTATCAGGGCTGGTTTCGGTGGGAACCGGGACTCCTTCTTTCTCAAAGGCTTGTCTTACATAAGACATGGCTCGTTCAAAAAGTTGAGCGCCTTCCTCTTGGACTCCGTTTTCTTGTGGTGATGTCTGATTGGAATTATTGACTCCTGGAGTAGACATTTCCTTACCTCCTAATTAAGTAGGATTAAAAATCTTAAAAAATGATGACTGGTTTGCGTCATTTTTGCGTCATAAAAATATATCAAAAAAACTTATATTTTAAATACTTATATGTAAAGAACTATTCGCTTGCGTTAAAATTGTGTCATAAGTGGATCTATGTTTATCTAACATCATTCCTTAGCTTTCTCACTCCCTCTCCCTTGACGGGAGAGGGCTGGGGTGAGGGTGACTCACATGCAAGTAAAATAACTTTCAACACCAATTCCGTTCTTTTTAAAATATCATGGTTCCAAAATCTCAAAACTTTAAAGCCTTGTTTTTCAAACCATCTATCCCTCAATCTATCTAAGTGAGACAGATGATGTTGACTTCCATCACACTCAATAATGATTTTTTTTTCAAAACAGACAAAGTCAACAATATATCTTTCAAAAACAACCTGGCGCCTAAATTTAAGTCCTTGGAAAAATCTAGAGCGTAATTTTAACCACAATAGTCTTTCTGCATTTGTTGAATTTTTTCTAATCCCCCTCACCCTAACCCTCTCCCGCCAGGGGAGAGGGAACTAAAACTTCTCATAAAGAAGTACTATCGTCCGTCCCCAGCATTTTCACTTGCAGGTTTAACCACTTCAATTTAATCAAAAAAACTATTTATAAACATCATAAGCGAACCCGCGGTTGCAGTCGCTGCTCCCGCTGTCATTGCCGCCGATTTTACCGTGAAACCTCCAAGCACATATTCTCCTACAGGTCCATCTGCTGGACAAGCGGCTGCTACAGTGGTTCCAGCTCCTAGAACTCCAGTTAACAGCCCCGCACCAATAGTAGCTACACCCCAACCTAGGGTCTCCAAACCAGCTTCCCAATTCACTCCAGGATTGACTACCGGACGTGTCGAATATTCGGCGCCCTCACCGCTTGGCTTTTCACCCACAACAACAGGCTCTTCTCCACCGGAGTCTGCTTCGCCGGCTGCGCCTGTGTCGTCTGTATCTTTTGGCTTTTCACTCCCTTCGCCAACTGCAACCTTTTTAGCGGGAGTTTTACTGTTTGCTTGGTTTGCTCCCTCACCAGCCGCAGCTTTTTGTGCTCTTTTGACAGCCTCATCGATCATTTTTTGAATTTGCTCTGGGCTAACCCGACCCTTTCGGCCTAAAAAGTAAGCTCCAATACTGACTAAAGCTCCTAAACCTACAAAAGGCAAAGCTCCTCCCCAAAAACCATGTTTAGTTGAATTCGCACTGGAATGGGCCAAAACCTTTGCCTCAATTTCTTGATCCATGGCAATCAATTCTTGCAAACGGATATTCATGGCAGGGTCTTCGTTAAGGGCAAGCAGTTTTTGCAAAAATTCGATCTCAACTTCTAAGGCAGTATGCCGTCGCCGATTGCAAAGAGCCGCTTCGTCATTGTCTCCACCCGTTTCACACACAAAGTGGTACTCGCTTGTATTGCTTTTCGGCGCTCTGCCAACCAAATCCGACCAAGTATAGGCAGGCACACTAGCGACACCTTTTTTAAAGGTGTGTAGGGCATAGAGTAACTTCATTTCGTCAATAAAAATAAAACCATTGATACCCGCATAAGCGGTACGGTCAAAATCTGGAGAGAGAACGGGATGCAATACTTTATCTGTGGCGTTTGTCTTGCTTTTTTTTGTAGGAGGCAAATTACGAATTTTACTTAGTATATTTTTATCGCCAAAAAATTTAATCAAAGCCGGTTCCAAGGCCTTTAGATCCAAAGAAATCGTTTTGGCAATCATATTCGAAGCAACTTGAGATTGTTTACTTATCATGACTTCCAAACGGGTCGCCAGGTCATGAGCACGTTTGCCGTCAACTCTGCCATAAAAACTATCCCCAATACGGCGCAATTCCTGAATCACATAGGCACCGCAATAATGTAGGGCTTTTGTAGAAATCACATAATTGCGCTTATTATCGGGGCGCAAGGCCTCGACGGGCTCTAGCCATTCCTTTTGGCTGGCTGAATTTTTAGCCGCACCCAAAAGCTGCCGCAATAAGGCTGCATCCTGGGGATTAAGATCTTGTAGAGCATGATAGCGCGACCAAAAAGCGGTCTTTTTATTTTTTTGAGCAGGAAGGCTAAGTGCTGATCGACTCGCTTCATTCTTCACAGCATCTTGAAAACCTTGCGATCCAGGGTAGTTTGCAGGGAGTTCAATCGCTTGATTTTTAGGGTCCACGCTATCCAAAATCGAATCCGCTAATTTATCCGAGATATGCAATTGCCCTTTTGTTTCGCCCTCTTCACTGACTTTACAAATATTTTTTGGATTACTGAGAGGGTTGTTCCCTAATACAGGGCTAAAAAATACCCCCTGGTTATATAAGAGCTGCAAACTTAAAGGGTTTAAATCTAAATTAATTTGGTGTTCCACGGCGCTGGGTTTTTCTGCGTCGGGCTTTTTCACCATAACTGAGGACGAACGCGTCAATACATGATTGGGCTGAGTATTTTGAGGACAATCACTCACTAAATCGTAAGCTTTAGTCTGACCGCTTTTAAGAACATAATATTTTTTTTTTGGATCAACAGCCTTTTGCACATCACCTGCAGCACAAATCTGCAACAAATCCGCGTCAGCTTGTCCTAAATAAGAGCTAATATTTTCTTCCAAGGGCTCAATATGCTCCCCGGGTTTAAGATTAGCGCAGCTTAAAAGTTGAATTTTTTCTTCAGCCATAATTTGAGTTCTTTCATTTTTTTGCGATGAGCTTGCAGCAAGCGGTTTCTTTAAAAACTAGAAATTCTTTATACTTTTTCTAGATATTGCCTATTTATTTCTTAGTATCGACCATTGAAAAAAAAAGTTGTGTCAAATTGATTTATCGGCAGCATATTTTTTTTGGGGAAAACATCAAGGTGGCATAGGGCTTGATAAATAAAAGGTTAAAATGAGAAAGCTTTTTTTGTTTTTTTAAAGGTTTTTAAATAAAAAAGCG
>JAUHYS010000143.1 GCA_030426445.1 bacterium | reverse complement strand
AAGTTTCTTGGACTCTTTTTGAACATATAATCTAATATCGTTTAATAAATCAATCCCTAATGAAATCTGTGAAATGGTTTCTGGGGGTATCTCTGATAATTTATCATTTAACTTAATCTTGTGATAATTCTTTAAAATATCATCTAAAATCTCTTCATTTTCAATAAGATTTTCACATAGAAAGTGAAAATCTTTCTGAACAAGATCTTTCTTGACTGTTTTTTGCTTGAACAGTGATAAGGTTGTCCACAAAGACATCACACTATGTTCTAAATTTTTAATTTCACGCATTTATTTTGTCTTTATTGTCTTTAACATCTGATTTTTTTTGTTTTTTTTCAATTAATAATGAATATGTGTTTTTTAGGAGAGGGGGTTTTGTGTTTTGTCTCCTTACCCTTATAGACTATCTCTTTTTGAAAAGGTTAAAAGAGGGCTTTAAGAAATATACAGCTAGGACTATATGATGATAAGAGTTCCCTTTAGCTAAGTAGAGGGTTACATAAAAGCGGTTGGATAGTGATCAATAAATCAAATACAGAAGATAGAGACATTATTGAGCGAATCTTGGAAGGAAAATCCGAAGACTATGCTTTACTTGTCGAAAAGTATCAGCGGCCAATTTTTTTTCTTGCTTTGAGGATGCTCAAGAACCCTGAAACCGCAGATGAGGTCACCCAAAAGGCCTTTTTAAAAGCCTATCGCGCTTTGGCGGGGTTTCAGTTTCAGTCCTCTTTAAAAACTTGGCTAAGCGCCATTGTGCTCAATCTATGCCGGACCGAATTGATGAAAAAAAAGCGGGATATGGTAGAGTTGCCCTTACAACTGCCTGACTCGAGTATGGAAGAAAGAAATGAAAGGGATGAAAAAGCGCATCAGCGGTATTACTTGCAAAAGGCGGTTGATAAGCTTCCGTTGAGGCAAAAAGAAGTCGTCAATTTAAGGATTTACGAAGAAATGCCCTTTAAAGAAATTGCTGAAGCATTAAAAAGTACAGAATCAGCGGTAAAAGTTAACTTTCACCATGCTATGAAGAGTCTAAGAGAATGGATTCAAGAAAGAAAGGAGATCTAGGGGAAGTGTCAAAAAACACTCAAATAGACTTGCTCGCTTTTCTAACAGAGCCTAAAAATGCTGAAAATCAGGCTCAATGGGAGAGTTTTATCCAGGAAAATCCTGAAAGGAGTCTAAAAGAGTTAAATGCTTGGCATGATTTTATCCAGGACCTTAAAAAAAGTCCCCTTCCGGAGCCTGACCAAGCCTTTTTTCTCCAGCAAAAAACCGACATTTTGGAAAAAATAAAAGAAGAAGCCGAATGGGGCCCCATGGGTGACCTGATTTCGGAGCTTGAAGAGCTTTCTGAGTTTGATAAACCATTTGATGATGTTTTTTTTGCTCAACAAGCTAAAAAGATTAAAGCAAGTCTTCTAAATGAACATAAAAATGCAGAAAAAACAGCACAATTATTGGATCAGCTCGAACAAAACAGATCGCAAAATTTAGAAGATCAAGAAGCGATTTCATTAAAAGAGTGTGTGGGACTATTAAAGTCTTTAGATCAAAAGGACCCTGGAGATCTCTTTTTTCGCCGTCAAAGAAATAAAATTTTACAGCATTTGCCTGTGACTAAAAAATCCAAAACTAAAGTTTGGTTACCCTTGGGAGCCTTTGCTGTTGCAGCCATGTTGATTTTGGTGATTGGAATAAATAAAATAACGATTAATCCCCAAAAAAACAATCACTTTAAAAGATTTAGTAAAGCACTACTTCAACCCTTTGAAGGAATAAAACGCAACGCAAGAGTCGAGTTTGTGGATCTGGATGATTTGGATACTCATCAACTGGATCGTTTAGCGAACCGTTTAAGTGAAAGGGTTTGGGAGGGAGTTGGGGATGAATGGGTGGAACCCAGCTCGGACTGGGAAGACTTGAGTCCTCAGGAAATGGGAAAATTGATTCATAAATTAGAAAGTAGGTTGAAGACATGAGCTGGCTTCGTCTTGCTTTCATTTTAATCTATTTATTGGGGGCATTTGGTGTCAGTCATCCTGTCCTTTTTGCGCAGTCGCACCAAGAAAGTGATGCCCAAAGAAAAGAAAGGGTTCACCAATTAATCTTAATGCGTTTTGTTAAAGGAATGAATTTAACCCGTGAGGAAAGCAAAACACTAGATGGGATTTTAAGAAGACGACAGCAGCGTAAACAAGAACGCAAGCAAGCTGCTCGAAGTGCAGAATTGAGGGTACAGACTTTGACCGAATCAGGAGAAAAATCAGCCTTGGCTGAAGCTTTGAAAAATTTGCGGGAAGCACAAACTAAACTGAATCAGGTCGATGAAGAAATGTTTAATGAAATTAAAAGGGCGTTCGATGAGATTAGAGTCGGTCAGTTTGTGGTTATCATGGGGCAGATTAAAAGCGACATCAGGTCAGTGCAGCGAAAAGAACCAGAACCTTCTCCCTATTTTCACCCTTATTATAATCAGGAATATCGTCCGTATCCGCCCCAGTATTTGTGGATGCCATAGTGTTCTCTTACTTTCTTTTTGCATGGCCAAAAAGAAAGTAACAAAGAAAAAGGCCACCCCCGAATAAAATACCTAAATTCTCAATTACCCAGCTAAGCCTCACAAACTCCCCCGACTTTGTCGGGGTCAAACAATGTGAGTCTCTTTACGCTGGGTTTATTTCGAATTTTACGGTATTTTTTCGAAGGGGATAATTTCTTGAGAAGGATGAATACTAGTCCCCCCTCTTGATTTGAAGAGGGGAACAGGGGGCGTTTAGATTAAATTAAGTATTAAATCTTCTAATTGAACTTGTGACCCTATATAATCCATCCATTTGATTTCTGTGTGGGGGGAGGTCGATTGCATTTTATCATTTACGATACGAGGAATATCTTCGGTCACATGTCTTCCCTGCGTTAAAAAGTAAGGCAGTATTTTAATCATATCGGGTTTTTCTTTTATGGCTCTTTCCAAGGCTGTTGGAATATCCGGTTGGGCGATTTCTAAAAAGCATCCGATAATTTTTTGAGAGCTTTTCTGGCTGAGTTTTTGGGCTAAATGAATGACTTCTTGGTTGGCGGCTTGCTTACGGCTTCCATGAGCGATGAGTAGAATGATTATCTTTTTTTGGGTAAAATTCATGGCTATGACCCGTTAGATTCAACTAAAAAAACAAAAGAGCCATCCAAAGAAAAATAGCCGAAAAAATGGGGATAGAAAGGTTGTCATCTAAGGGCCCCGCACAACGCTCGGAAAGCGCCCCGGCAGTTCCACCGATGATTGCGAAAAGCCATAGAGGACCACTAAATTGTGGGCTCAAAATTGGGTAAATAATAAAGCTGATAGCAAAACAAACAGTGAAAAAAGCCATGCTACCTGCTAGGCTATAGCGTTTATTGGGCCGTCTTTTCCCCCACTTGACCCCGACAATAGAGGCAATGGAGTCTCCAAAACCTAAGAAGAGCATGGAAAGTATAGCGATGCTTTTGGGGAAAATAGCTACCACCAAAAAACATGATATCATATAAAAACTAGTTGAGCTTAAACGCGTGGCTTCCTGCTTGCGCATAATGAACTTTAGTGCATGGAAGACCTTTGTGTTGGCTTCGGCGGAACGCAGTCGATAGATATCTAAGCAGAGAAAAGTAAGGAGTGAAAAGGCAAACATCCAAATTTTAGTACTAAAGCTGAGGGGCATCCAGAGATAAAGACTGACTAAAAGTATCGAACCCGTCATATGCCATATTTTGCGCAGCCATTGAACTTTTTGCTTTTGCCCTAGATTATCAAAGTGATCAAGAAGTACGGCCTCTGCCATATGCCCCATGGCTTCTTTAAAGTCATATTCGTAGAGAGATTTTTTGATTTCGTGAAGCCTTGAAGAAATACGGCCTAGAAAAATTTGCCAGTCTTCTCGTGACCATTCGGGATAATGTTCTCGCAAAACTTTACTCAGTTGTTGGGTTTGTTCGCTTAATTTATCCGTATAGGGCTTAATGTTATTGGCTAAATTTGATTTTTGGGCAATTTGTTTAAAGCGTTCGATTTCGTTACTTAAGTGTTGATAGAAGGAATCGAGTTGTTTACGAGCAGACTGCAATGTAGAAGGTGAGCTATTTGCTTGTTGGACGAATTTGCTGACCGTTTGATGAAACTCTTCGACAACCGAATGAACATGGTCTTTTTGTGAGTAAAATTTGAGTGTTAGTTGGTATGAGGACATATCTCTTTTAACCTAATCCCTCATGTCTCAAGATGCAATAGAAAAGCAGGGGGGAAGATGAAAAAATTGATACAGAGCTCAGTATTGAGTGGTTTAGAGCCATTGAGCTTGGACATGCATTTGAGGGATGACCCTGACAGTGGGAAGAATGTCTTTTGCCCAACTAAAGTATTGTTTTAATTCAACATTAGAAAGCGTTTGATCTTTTTGCGATCGGGGTGTCACCGGCTGCAAGATAAAGGGTGCTTCAGGAGCTTCATCATACACCAACTGGACGGCCTGTTGCCATTCCTCTTGAGAAGTCTCTTTTCCTAGCACTGCCTTAATATAGAGTTCTTTTTTATTGGCTATCTTAATGAACTGGCGGTGTTCCTCCCAGTAAGCTTTCATACCCGTGACGGAAGGCAATTTAATGTCCATACTTACAATATCAATTTCATCGATAAGGGGTCGAAGCTCTTGATATAAAATACCACTCGTTTCTAATAAAAAGCGGTTACTCGGATTCCTATTTTTTAGCTTTGGCAAGGCTTCAACCAGGAAGCGACTGTGATGCAAGGGTTCGCCTCCGGTAAAACTAATGATTTCATTATTAAACTTTTGTAGCCAATGTGCGATTTCTTCAATGGAAGCTGGGTTAGGATAGTTTTGAAATTGCCCACTGCCTTGAGGAAACTCCACACGGTAGTCTTTAAATTTTTTAAATGAATCTGGAGTGTCACAATAACGGCAAGAAAAAGCACAGTGTTGAAAGCGCACAAAGCTCATGGGCTGTCCGACATAGGGGCCTTCGCCTTGAAAGCTAGAAAAAATTTCGATGAGTTGAGCTTCTTGCATAGTCTTTTCTTTAGGTTTTATTTCCCTCTCTTGATTCGAAGAGGGAGACAGGGGCGGTTAAATCACACTCCTCACTTTATAACTTGCCTTCAAAATATTTTCTTCTTCTTGTTGAAAGCGTTGCAGGCAATTTTGGGCAAAGTTTTTGATGTTTATTTTCCAGTCCTTTAACCCTACGGTCGGAACGGGTGTATTTTCGGTTTGGATATTTAAACCCAGATGAATGAGTTGAGAATTAAGCGCTGGTGCTGCAATGGAAACGCTGAGTTTTTTTTCTTTTTGACCCTTGATAGCTTCAAATAAAGTCGTATAAGAAAATTGGCCATAATATGCCTGGCTAAAGCCATTAATTTCACTTTGAGACAATGGGGAAAATTTAAAAGCCGTTGGGTTGTTGAATTCTTTTACAAGGCCTCATTATTTTAGACACTAGAATCAATAAAATGAGATTTAAAAAGGAAACTCGACCAACTTCATGAAATTGTTATAATTTTAACTAATAAAATTAAATACTTAAGTAGGCATTCAAAAATAATCATTTTTATGTAGACATATATAATCTTATATAATAGTGTATATATTTATAGGGCGAGGGAACAGCAAAGCCCTCCCCAAAACGGTCACTAAAAAAGGAGAAAAAAATGACCCAAACATTAGTTCAAAGCAAATGGGTACGATCAGAAAGAGGTTGGATCGCTGGTGTCTGCCAGGGACTTGGCGAAAGATTTGATATTGCACCCGGTGCTTTAAGAGCTATCTGGATTCTTAGTATTTTATTCTTCGGAGTGGGATTATTCTTTTATCTTATCTGTGCGATTTGTCTTCCTGTGGAAGGAAAAGAGGAT
>JAUHYS010000142.1 GCA_030426445.1 bacterium | reverse complement strand
ACGGAGAAAAAAAAGCTATTATCAAAGTCAAATCACATCAAAACACGCAAATTCATTTTGAGTACTCAGCAGATGATCCAGCGAACACTATAAAAATTAAATAGCTTTAGAGTGAAGAGACAAAGAACTTCTGTGAGCTTCTGTTTAATTACAAAAATAGATTAATGCGGGCCTTGTCACTCCAACCGATCAGCTTGATTTTGAAATCGAAAACAATCAATGTAAGCAAATTAAGGTTTTAGAATTAGCTCATGTTCTTTTAGATGAGAGTTCCAATCTTGAGGAGAAAATCACAGTTGTTATTGAGCTTAGCGCTTGCCATCAAATTCTATTTAAAAAATACCGAGTCACAAAAAGTCAGGCGCGTTATGAAGCCTTAGCTATTGATTTTGAAGTCTTAAAGTCAAGCTATGGAAAAGAACAAGCTGAGATCCAGCTTTTGCAAGACTTGTTTCAGCAAGCTCAAGTGTCTCGAACTAATTGCAGCTCAGATGTCTGACCCTCAAAATCCCGGTCATATTCTTTTAAGCCTTGAAGGGGTTTCTCGAGATGGAGTGGGTAAAAACTTGGGTGAGAAAGTGAGTGTTTCGGTTCCTCATGCAGCTTATCAGTATTTGGTTCAAAAATCAGAAGGCCGATTAAGTGAGTTGAGTTTGTTTAAAGAAGCCAGTGGAGCATGCCTGATTACATCAAAGTGTACCACCCGATTTCATTTTTAGTGTACCACCGGAGCGAAAGCGACGCGGGTTATTTAAATTAAGTTTTTGTATTTGTCATTTTAAATTTCCTAGAGCTAATTTTTATTATTAGGTTTTAATTTTTGTCTGTAAGAAGTTCCCTTGAGAGTTACGAGCTGGCTAGGTTGGGTCAGGGGGTCAACGATGGCTTCTGCAATGACCGAGTCCTCAAAAAGCTTCAACCAGCCTTGAGGATCTACTTGAGAAGTGATGAGCAAGACTCCCTTTTGATAACGCTCTTCAAGGGTGTCCATGAGGACATTCGGAGCCTTGTCCCGAGGCGTATAGGGTCTTGCAGGCAGAACCGCAAAGTTATAATGATTGGCAAAGTCACAGTAAGTTGGATTCACATCCGGGTCATATAAATGTGCCTTGCTAACCCCTGATTTTAAATTATCTACTACTAGATAGGGAGTGACTCCCCCTAAAAATCTCCACATATTTTCCTGGACTTTGAGAAAAGAGGCTTGTTTCTGATCCCAACAAAACTCAGCATAAAAGTAACTGCTAAAGGCCAGGGTACCTACAAAGAGCTGAGTCTTGAGCTCTTTGCCGGTCTTAGCATCATAGATGCTAATCCCATCGGTATAATCGATGTGGATTTTTTCACCAGCTTGACGCTTTAAGACCAAAGTGGCCTCAGGGCTTTTGGGAAATCTCCGTTGGTAGCTCCTCCAAAATCGAACGTAGTTGACTTCAGGAACCACTTCTTCATGCAGGATATTAAGCGAAACGCCTTTGCCTAGCTCTTGATGAATAGAATGCCAATCAATCGCCTCATCCCAAGAAAACGGCTTTTCTTTTACAGAGGCTCTTGGTTAAAAAACGTTTAGTCTAGTTGTGATTTCTTTTCTTTCTAAAAAAATGATTTATTCCTAGCCAGCTAGGTGTTCCTTTTTTTCTTTAATGAGTATGCCCATGATCATGACCGCTACTTTCTTCTGGTTCGGATGCAGCTGGAAAAAATTCTGTTGAGAAGAGTTCTGGAAGATGTTCCACAGCTTGTGCATATAAGCTTGAGTTTTCTTCTTCATTGATATGAACTTTCTCACTTTCAGTGCAAAGCTCATCGAGAGGTAGCCCTTCCAGTAGATGCTGCACGTCGATAGTTAAAGCTAAGCTTTGGATTTGATCGCGAGTGACGGTGAAGGGCTCCATCAAAGGCAAGGGAATTTTGAGACCAGGCTCATGAATTTCGATATGGACAAGGCAGGGAATTTCGGATTCTCGAATGGCTTCTACGCTAAAAGAGTTGAGTTCATGTTCATGTTCATGTTCTTCTTCTTCTTCTTCTTCTTCTTCTTCTTCATGATCTTCATCATGGTGCTCATTTTTGTCTGAACCGCCATCTCCCAGCACAAGATAAACTTGGTCAAATTCTACACCCGCAACCGTGTCAAAATGGAATAGTTCAGTGGGGGCATCTCCGAGTTCAGCACTGGTGGCTTCTACCAAATTATGATTAAAGTCATTTTTGTCCTGACGTATTTGGATACCCGCTACATGGAGATGGACGTGTTCAACATGCCAAGATGATGCCTCCTCATGATCTTCATCATGGTGTTCATGTTCGTCATGGAGTTCGGAAACTTGGGCTGTGATCTGAAGTTCTCCTTCATAGTAAGAACCAGGGCCATTTGCACAGGCAAAAGTGAAAAAAGGCAAAGTTAGAGCACAAAGTATGATAAAATTTTTCATAAAAAATCCTTTAAAGTTTTATCAATGAATCAATGAATGTAAAAAGAACGCGGTATCGTAATCATGCTTAAAAAAAATGTGGAACTTTTTTCTTAATAGAGATCAAGCTAAACCTGTAAACATAAAACATTAAATACAGAAGGCCGCCATTCTTTGAATATAATGATATTTTAATAGAAGAAACTTAGACTTGTGGAGGTGCCTGAGATTTTTTAGTCTGAAAGTCACGTAGGTAAGGTTTAAAATTGGAGTAAGTTAACTGGATTTCTTCGCATTGAAGAATGGGTAAATTGATTTGTAGCTTTGGAGTAATATGGCTATATCTAACTTGTTGTTGTAAGTAACAAGTCTCGCAATGAGATTCTTCCTCGTGTTGATCTTCCTGATGTAGAGAGTGATAAGTAGGTGCCAAAGTCCAACTAGCAAGAAAAAAAAGTAGTAAAACCCAGGCTTGGCTACTTCGCATCAGTTGAACAAGTTGTGATCGAGACTTCATCATATTATTCTCTATTGATTAAAATAATCATACTGCCATGTCAATAGGTGCCTGAGTGAATTCGTTTTCTCTATTGCAATTAAAAGTAAGCGATCAGAGTATTTTAAACAAAATCACTTCACCAGGCTAATTTTTTGGAGTGATGAAACGAACTCTGCTTGGAGTTCTTATGATCGAAAAAGCTTCTTTTGTGCATGAGTCGTTACGGCGAGGCTGGCTGGGTGAATAATTTTCCTTTTTGCACTGATGGCAAAGAACTTTTCTTTGATGGAATGAATTCTCCCTAACACTTCGACTTTATATTGCCGGCAAATGTCTTTTTCGATTACACTTGGGCCAAAAAAGAAGCCGATGCTGTCTTGGCCAAAGACTTTCATTAAAGCGGTGTCTTGAAATTCGCCAACTAACTTGGCTTTAATTTTTTGCTTAAACAACCATGCTTCGAGCTCTTGGCGAATCGTTGAGTGTTTGGTAGGTAAGAGCATGGGAGCTTCGTTAAGACATTTTGGGAAGGCTTGTTTTTTTAAAGATTGAGTGAGTTTTTTGCCTGCAAAACAACTGATGCTAGAGCTTCCAAAGAGATGTGAGTGAAATTTATTTTTCAACATAGCTGGAGCTTCGGTGTCCAAAATAACTAAATCGAGGTTAAAGAAAGATAAGTCCATAAGCAGTTTTTCAGGGGCTCCTTCGAAGCAGTGAATTTCATAGTTTTTATCTAAAGCAAATATAGGTTGAAGTAATTGGTGGACAATCAGTTTAGGAATTACCTCGGCAATACCGATAGAAAATTTAACAGGACGTGAGACAGATTGGCCGCGCAAGGTCTGTAGCATCTCTTTACCTAAAGAAAAAATTTCATCCGCAAAGCGAAAAGTGATTTTGCCTTGGTCGGTTAAAAATATTTTTTTGCCGACTCGGTCAAATAGCTTTTCACCAAGAAAATCCTCTAGATTTTTTAACTGAGCACTGACGGTCGGTTGGGATACTTTTAAAATACTCGCAGCTTTAGTGACGCTTTGTTCTTTTGCTACAAGCCAAAAGTAATAGACATGATGATAATTGAGCCATTCCATAAATATTAATCTATAGCTTTTTTCTATAGATAAGCAATAAATTTTGTATTTTTAAATATATGAAACTTCCTCTACTATTAGAAAATGAAAAAACGATGAAAGGAGTTTATTATGAGATACGCTGATTTTGAAAATAACATTCGTGAACTAATTACCTTAAATGAAAACCAAAGTCCAATGTTTAGCTGCTACCTTGATTTGACGGATCCAAATTGGAAAAATTACTTTAAGGCGCGGGCTAATATAATTAAGAAGTCTTTGTCGGAATCTCAAAAAGTGGATCATGTCAGGTCTTTTAAAACGATTTCTCGATATTTAGAAAACGAGCTCAAGGCAGACTCTCAAGGGGTTGCGATATTTTGCCGAGAAACCCATGACCCTTATTTTAAGGCTATGCAGTTTAAGGTGCCTGTTCCCAACTGGGTGATGATGGGTTCTTTACCAAATATTTATCACTTAGTTGAGCTTAAAGACAGTTACCATCGTTATATTATCGTTATTTCTAACCTAGAAAGTGTTCGTATTTTAGAGGTTAATTTAGGACAGGTGACAGAGTCTCTTTGGACAAAAATGCCGGAGCTTAGAAATAGGGTTGGAAAGAGCTGGACCAAGTTCCATTATCAGAACCACCGCGAGCATCGTAGTAAAAAGTTTATTAAAGAGAAGATCGCGGTTTTAAATCGGCTCATGCAAGCAGGGGATCACTCCCACCTTATTATTACGGGGAACCCTAAGACAGCTAATTATTTTAGCACCCAATTACCCAAAAACTTGCAAGAGAAACTGATTGATACGCTCCATTACTCCGAGCAAAAGGCCTCAGCTGTAGTTGCTAAAACATTGGAAAGTTTTATTGAACAGGAAAAAGTTGAGTCTTTCAATGCTGTGCTTCAGCTGCAAGAGACTTTGAAAAGAGGTGGTTTAGCCGTAGCAGGACCGGAGCAATCCTTAAAAGCCTTGGAAAATGGTCAAGTGGACTTGCTAGTGATCTCACAAGAACTGGAGGATATCTCCCTCCGAGAAGAACTCACCCGTTTGGCGACTTTATCAGGTTGCCAGATAGAAACGGTTTCGAAAAATCCCTTTTTAGATGAACTTGATGGAGTGGGATGCTTCATTAGATATCTACTTCCAGAACAAATCGATGAAAATCGACTTTGTGCTTAAACAATTGGCCTCTTTCTTGACACCTAACGAGTGTTCCCTCCCTTTCAGGGAGGGAACGTTTTTCATTTGTCTCACGCTCTTTTTGCGATCTTTGATAGTTTTCTCGAAAAACTTGGACGTAAAATTCATTCAAGGCCATTCAACGAAATTTAAAATATATTCCAGTTTGCAGTCTGGGAACTAAGGTGATGATTTTAGAATTGGATTTGGTGAACTGGGTTTGGGCGAACCTTAAAAGAATTGGGGGTACTAAAGACTAAGGGAATTAATGTTAATAAAGGTCGAATACGTTAATAAAATAACAATTTGCTTTTACTTTGTTATATTCTTAATAGTCATATGGAATAATAGCTTTGTCCTAAGGGCCTAATTTAACCAATGAAAAGAAAAAAATGCTACTAACCATTACAACAACCCATCATCCTGCAACCGATCTTGGCTATCTCTTACATAAGAATCCAGCGCGCAATCAGTCATTTAATTTCAAGTTTGGAATAGCTCATGTGATCTATCCTGTTGCTTCGAGTGATAAATGTACGGTGGCTGTGATACTAGATATTGATCCTGTTGGATTAGTTCGTTCAAAAAGCTACCAAGCTTCTGTTTACCCTCTGGAGCAGTATGTCAACGACCGTCCATATGCAGCTTCTTCGTTTTTGAGTGTTACAATTTCTAAAATATTCGGAACTGCGCTTAATGGACGCTGTAAAGAACGTCCAGATCTAGCTAATGTTAAACTTCCTTTCGAAGTAGCTATCTCAGTTTTACCTTGTCGAGGTGGAGAGCATTTTCTGAGGTCTTTAT
>JAUHYS010000141.1 GCA_030426445.1 bacterium | reverse complement strand
GACGCAAGCGCACCAAGATCTCAAAAAGCAAACTCAAAATTTGGGAATCATAAAAAAAGGCGAATATCTTTTTCAGGGAGGCTGGAACGAAAAACTCGCCAATCCCGCTTATGCGGGTCCGCCTAATATGTTTGCGCTCTCTCGTTTATTGCAAGTTGCAGATCTTTTGGGGCAGTTTGAAATTAAAGTTAGAGAATATCAAGTTCATGACCAAGGTTTTCGATTACATTTACATCTGCATTTTTTACAAGGTGGAGTGCTCGGTTTTACTGAAGAGCGGCGAGTGGGTTTGCACCGCAGGCGCAGTTTACAAATCCAATTGACGGATGGAAATATCCACTGGAAGCCCAGCTTAAAAAAGGAAAATCTCTTTGGTCAAGATTTGGAGTTCTTTTACAAAAGAGTGAAAGAGGGTGGAGGGTGTTATTATGATGAGGGAGTGATGGTAGAGCTTTTGCGGGAGTTGGAGAGGATTGGTTGATTTTTTTTGAAGAGGATTATTTGGCTACAAAGATTTGTAGGGGCGGGTTCTAAACCCGCCCATGATTGTGCTAGGATAACTTTAGGTAAAGGGCAGGTTTAGAGCCTGCCCCTACAAGATAAAGTTCTTAAAAGTTGTTTTTCTTTTTAACCAACAACATGCAATCCCCATAACTAAAAAGCCGGTATTTTCTTTGAATGGCTTCCTCATAGGCCGCTAAAATACGTTCCCTTCCCATTAAAGCCGAGACCAAAACCAATAAAGATGATTTGGGTTGGTGAAAGTTAGTGAGCAGCATGTCGGTGTATTTAAATTGAAAGCCGGGACGGATAAATAAAGAAGTCCAGCCTTGTTTTTTATTAGTCAGTCCATAACTTTCCAGAGCCCGTAGGGTAGTGGTACCAATGACCACGATGCGACCTTGATTTTGGCGGCAAGTTTGAATGGCCTCTAAAGTTTGATCGGGGATTTCATAATATTCTTCGTGCATGGGGTGCTGATCGATTGTGTCACATTTTATCGGGGTAAAAGTCCCTGCACCCACGTGGAGGGTAACGGGCGTTATTGGGATGCCGGCTTGTTGAAGTGCTTGTTTGATTTGTTCACTAAAATGCAAACCGGCTGTGGGTGCCGCGATGGCCCCTGGCTGCGAAGCAAACAGCGTTTGATAGCGCTCTTTGTCTCTGATGAGATCGTTGATTTGTTCTCCTTTGCGTTTGATATAAGGGGGTAGAGGCATTTCTCCAAAGCTTTGCAGAGCGAAATTTTCTTCCTTTTGAGAGCTAAAGCTGATCTGAAAGTTGTGATGCTTTAAAGATTCAATCTTGATTTTAATGTCCTGTGTTAGGGCTAAGTTTCTTGAGTAAATAGCCATCTGCATGCCTTCCTGTAAGCCTCTTGTTGGAGAAAGTAAGCATTTCCAAGTATTGTTGTGTAATTTTTTTAAGAGAAAGACTTCGACCAAGCCGCCGGTGTTTTTTTTGACAAAAAGCCGACTGGGAATGACCTGGGTATTGTTGGCAATGATGAGGTCATTTTTTTTTAGGAATTTTGGAAGCTGGGAAAATGCACTATGAATGGTTGTGCCTTGAGCAGGCACGACCATCATTTTGGAGGCATGACGCTGAGCTAAAGGCTGTTGCGCAACCAGTTCCTCTGGGTAATGGTAGTTGTAGTCTTGTAATTGATTACTCATCGTTATTTTTTACTTTCTTTTTGCGTGGCCAAAAAGAAAGTAACAAAGGCTTGCTTAGCTTCTTTAGGGGCCACACGCAAATAAAATACCTAAATTCTCACTCATCCAGCTGAGATCCGTAAACTCACTTCGCTGTGCTCGTTCAAACAGTACGGATCTCTTTACGCTGGATTTCGTTTCAAATTTTACGGCATTTTTTTGATAGGGATATTTTAGTCCCTCATTTATGCGGGAAGTGGGGCCAGGGGGCGTTTGAATACCTCCCCCTTTTGTCATCTTCTTGACAAGTTTTAAATAGCATCCTACATCCCCTTACAATGAAAAATGACCTTCTCAGACGTTATGCTCATTGGGTGATTACCCATGCCCGCAGTATTGCGATCATGGCGTTTGTTTTGTCGGCGATTTCCCTTAGCATTTCCTTTTTATTTTTGGAATCCCGTACGGGTATTTTAGACCTTTACGCTAAAGAAGACCCTGCGGCACGTCGTTTTATCGAATATAGCGAAAAATTTGGTGCGGTAGAAACTTTGGTCATTGTGTTGGAGGGCGGAGAAATTTCCGCACGTCAGCAGGCCATTGAGAGTCTTGTAAAAAAATTGCAGCAGGACCCTCACCACTTTATTCAACATATTTTTTATAAAGTGGATTTTAGTTTTTTTGAAAAACATTTTCTGCAATTTTTAAGTGAAGAGCAAGCTCAAGATTTATTGAAAGAGATCAAAAAGCCTGATGGAGGGCTAAAGAACTTTTTTGCAGCTCAAAGCTTTAATGATTATTTAACTTTTTTAAATCGATCGATGGAGCGTAGCTTAGAGAGCCCAAGCAGTGAAGCACAATTAAAAGCTCAGGATATTTCTGGCTTAGAAAAAGGTCTTTATCCTATTCATTTGCTAGCGGATTATCTAAAAAACGAAAAATCCAGCATAGTATTTTCTTTACAAGACTGGAATGTAGAAAAAAACGAAAACCAGTCAGTGGATGAAAAAGGTTATCTGGCAAGCGATGATCAAAAAATGCACGTCGTTTTTATCCGGCCTTCGGATCATAAACAAGATCATAAAGAAGCCAGTGCATTGGTCAAGTTTGTGCGGCAACAAGTTGATCAGGTCAAGCAGGCTTTTCCAGGATTAGAAATTGGTGTGACTGGTGGCCCCGCACTCAATAAAGATCAATTTGAGATCAGTGAAAGAGACATGACCTGGGCCAGCGCTTTTGCTTTTATTTCTACAAGTATTATTTTCTTTTTGGCATTTTATTCATTATGGCGACCTGCTTTGGGCCTATTGACACTTGCACTTTCCTTAACTTGGTCTTTCGGTATGACGACCCTGACCATTGGTCATCTCAACATGTTTTCCTTGGCCTTTATTGTCATTTTAGTGGGGCAGGGTACCTACTACGGTGTGCATGTGGTTTCGCGATACGAAGAAGAATTACGACGCGGGCTTGCCCCCCCTCAAGCTTTAGAAGAAACCATCATTCATATTTTTGGTAATATTAGCACTTCGACCATTACGACTTCTGCCGCTTTTTTTGCAACTACCTTAGTCAAGCTAGAGGGTTTTGCTGAGTTAGGCTGGATTGCAGGGATGGGAATTTTGCTTTCCTCTTTAGGGATGCAAATGGTTTTGCCAGCCTTTTTACTGCTTTTTGACCGCAAAGCTAAAAAAACTGGGGTCCTTGCAAAAAGAAGGTCCTTTAAAAATGGGAAGTATGGTTTTGGCAAAAAAATGAAGACTTTTATTTTTAAAGCTTATCCGGCTTTCATTCTTATTGTCGTGTTTTCAGCCGCTTGGGGTGGCTATCAATTTTATCTCAATGCCATTCCTTTTGATAGCAATGTTCTTAATTTGCAGGCCAAAAATACGGAAGCCGTGCGCTACGAAAAAAAACTGAGTCAAACTTCACTCACGACGCGGGCGGGGATATTTCTGGCTGATTCTTTTGAAGAAGCAAAAAAGATTGCGCAGCAAGCAGAAAACTTACCCAGTGTGCAAAAAGTGAGCTGGGTTCAAAATAGTTTTCCTGAAGGGGATATC
Source organism: bacterium (assembly GCA_030426445.1). GTDB lineage: Bacteria > UBA10199 > UBA10199 > DSSB01 > DSSB01 > JACKPJ01. Next base: position 2,312 of record JAUHYS010000141.1, on the reverse strand, counting down.
ACAGCAGAAACCTATCAAAAGCTCAGGGCTAGCCTTTTAGCTTTGCAGCCCGCTCCCCTGCAAATTCCCGATGGGCGAAATTTCATGTCTGAATTACTTCAACTCAAAATTAATTTAGAAAGGATCAGTGAGAAAGCGCTTTACGCTCCTAATGGAGACAAAATATTAGCCAGTACAGAAAGCGCACTTTTGCAAATAGAACAGCTATTAAAAGAGAGTAAAAAATTAGACCCTCCTGTTTTAGTAGAAAAAATAAAAAAATTTCAGCAGGTCTTTTTAGGAAATATTCGCCAGACTTTTTTGCAGGCTGCAAGGGCCAATAAAATTAGCCGCTATGATTTAGCTCCCGAGATTTTAAGTAGTTTTGTTTCTAATAAGAGTGAGAGTGCATTTTCTAATCAGGTTTATTCATTGTTGGAGCCTTTTTATAAAAAGGGCTTGATTTCTCAATCCACTTTCATGCCTCAAGAAACGTATGCCATTTATGCCTATCCCAAAGTCAATATCTGGGAAAGAAAACCCTTAGAGAAATTTGTGAGTGATTTAAAAAGTGTCAGCGAAAACGTGACGGGGCCTCCCTTGATGTTTCACGAAATCCTTTCTTTGGTCCGCAGTGATTATTTTAATGCGGCACTTTATTCTGCCTTGGCAATTTTTATTATTTTTCTGATTAATTTTCGTTCTTTGCCATATGCGATTTTGGCTTTTTTGCCTCTTGTTTTAGGTTGCTTAAGTCTACTGGGGCTGATGAAGACTTGTGGTCTTTCTTTTAATATTGCCAACCTCATTGCCTTGCCCATGGTTTTGGGAATTGGGGCGGACAACGGCGTGCATATGATTCAACGTTTTCGCGAGGAAAAGGCCTTCAGTATTGATTTTCTCTTTCAGTCGACCGGTAAAGCCTTATTCATTACTTATTTAGATACCCTGACTTCTTTTTTTGGTATTGCCATTGCGCAACACCAAGGTCTTGCTCAATTAGGCCGGATTGTGATTTTGGGGATTACTTGTTGCACAATTATCGGAGTTTTATTTTTACCTTCCATCATGGTGATGATTATTAATAGAAAAAAAGTCAAACTTCCTCTGTCTCCCCTTTCCGTGAACATGCGGGAGAAAAGGTAGGAATCTCAAGAGGGGTAAGACTATTCATACTTGGAAATAGATTATCCCCTTTTAAAAAATTTCGTAAAAAATCTGCAGTATTTCTAGGCTTAGAGAGCCCTACACTGTTTGAGCCCCGTTAATCGGGGCGAGTTTGTAGGGCGAAGCCTAGAAATACAAAGATTTTAGAAAATTTTTAAGGGGTGGCCTTTTTCTTTGTTACTTTCTTTTTGGCCATGCAAAAAGAAAGTAAGAATGATTTTATTGGACAATTTTGTTTTTTCAGTCAAAATGGGAGCTAAATGATAAAAGATATATTGAATAGGAAATGGTATTAAAAAATTTAACATAATGCATGTAATTTAGATTTTTAAAAAACACTTTTTTCTTCTAAATATATAACATTATTTATTTTTTATAAAAAAATTTCCACTATTTCCATATGTATGGAATTTTTTGAATACTTAAAACGCAGGAGGGACCATGGTGTTATCGGATGTCAGAACAAAAGCGGAGTCAGTTTTTTTGGCTTTTTTGAGAATTGCCTTGGGCTATACTATGGTTGCCCATGGTTGGCAGAAAATCATCGGAAAGTCTCCTGATGCGGTTTTTTCTTTTTCGAATATGCATCAAAACATGATTGGTTTTTCAACATACCTAGAGGGCATGGGAGTCCCTCTACCATTGCTTTCTGCTTATTTAGCGACAGCTGCAGAGTTCTTGGGTGGTATTGGTCTCATAGTGGGTCTTTTTACACCAATTGCTGCTTTTGGTGTTTTCTTTACAATGATTGTGGCAATTTATACAGTACACTGGGATGAAGGTTTTATTTCTAAAAAAGGAGGTTTTGAATATCCCTTTATGTTGATGATGACGGCCTTGTACTTTATGATTCGTGGTGCAGGGTGCATCAGTTTAGACGCTTTATTTTGTAAAAATAAGTGTAAGGAGAATAACCCATCTCCAGTATAATGAAAGTATGACGGAGTTTCCATCGAAACAAAAACCTGAAAGCAAAATTAAAAAAGATTTTTCCGATAGTGACCCTCAAGAAACGCAAGAATGGAGGGACTCGCTGCATGCCGTCATCCAAACACAGGGTGTTGCGCGGGCTCGATATTTAATCGAGCAAGTTTTAAAAGAGGCCTCTCAACGCGGAGTGCAAATTCCTCTCAAACTGAATACCCCTTATATCAACACCCTTCCTA